>CAZTYP010000041.1:0-21098 GCA_964617555.1 uncultured Melioribacteraceae bacterium
TCATAAAGAATTAAGCATAATTTATGTTAAAGATTTGGTTCATGGAATATATATTGCCGCTACAAGTGAAATATCCAAAGGAGAAATATATTTTATAAGTTCAAAAAAATTTTATAATTGGCCTCAAATTGGCGAAATAATACATAAAGCAATGGGCAAAAAAGCTGTTACAGTACGATTGCCGCATTTTTTGGTTTATACGGTTGCGGCTTTTGCACAATTTTTTGCCATGTTCAGCAGTAAACCGGCTACGTTTAATTTGGAAAAAGCGCGCGATTTTGTTCAAGAAGCTTGGACTTGTGATACTGCCAAAGCTCAACGAGATTTGAACTTTGTTGAAAAATTTTCCTTGGAAGAAGGAATGAAACGTACAATAGAATGGTATAAAAAAGAGAAATGGCTTTAATTGCCGGTATTAATATTTGAGAGTTTTTTTGCGGAAATTTTAACTGCACTGTAAAACAGATGTGTTATAGTCTCTTTTGTATCGGAATTACCGAATCCCTTAACAATAATTTCCGCATTAAAGTTTTTAACAAATCCGTTAGCCAACTCGGCTTCAATATTTTTTTTTGCATCGGGTAAAATATACGTTTTTACTACAGTAATTGATTTATGAGTTGTTAAGTGGTCAATATGCCAATGGATTTTTTTATTTTTTTGCAAGTGTCTTTCAATACGTGAGTTAAGATTTTTCTGAGCGCTTCCGATGTAATAATAATAACCTTTAGGAAAATCTACATCCGTAAACTTTTTTGCCGAAATAGAAAAATCGTTTTCGGCAAAAAGTTCAAGTATATAAATTCCGGTATTTAATTCAGTTGTTTTTTGCACCTTCTTTAATCCAAGTTTTAATCCCTTTTACTTGGTTAAGTGTTAGCGGTTTTACAATTGTATTGTTGATAGGAGGCATTATGGGAACGCCCAATCCTTCAATACGCCAAACCAATCTGCTGGTTTCAACATTGCCCGGATTTACAATGCCAGGTGTAACAACATTAGCCCAATTAGTAACACTGTAATCACCGGCACGCGTACCGTCATCGTGGCAACCCGAAGTTGCACATTTAGTATTTAATACGGGTTGTATGTATTCATTGTAACTTACATTTTTTTCCGGAATAACAATTTCGTCAAGGTATTCGTTAGGAAGTTTATCATCACAAGCCGAAAAGACAAATAGAATTACAGTGAACATGGTAATTATTAATGCGTAAATTAATTTCATTTTTATTATCACTTTTTTATTAGTCAATTTTCATTTTCAAATTTAATATATTATTTAATTAAATAATTATTTTTGTTGAAAATATTTTTCACTTATAGTTCTTTTTAACAGTTAAATATATATTTGGTTCCTTATCTGTTTGAAGGGATGAATTTTTACAAAACAAATTTAAACGTATTTGAAAAAAAAACTGATAATATTGTTCATGGTTGCTTCGTATCTTTTTGCACAGAAAACCAATTTGCCTGAATTGGTGCAAATCGATTTTGAAGGAAATTCCTCTTTTTCAAAAAACGAATTATTGGATGTAATTGCAATTAAGGAATCTCCCGGTAAAATATCTCAATTTTTTAACAATTTTATTGGCATCGGTGAAGAAGCCGTTTATTTCGATTCTCTCTTGGTGAACGAAGATATTATGCGCCTTCAATCGTTCTATTTTAATAATGGATATTTCAACTCTCAAATAAGTTCAGAATATACAATAGATTCAACGGATAACAGTGCTTCGATATTATTTATTATTAACGAAGGGAATCCCTGTAAATTTAATAATGTTTATCTGTATGGTTTGGATTCTTTAGATGAACGAGATTTTAAAAACGCAAAAAGTTTTATCGACATAGATTCAACCGGGATATACAGCTATGTTAAAGTTTCCGGAATAAAAGAGAACATAGTTACATATCTAAAAGATAACGGTTATATGTTTGCAAATGTTGATAGTACCATCATTTTTATTGATACGTTAAAGAACTTTGTTGATACAAAGATGTTTTTCCATTTGGGTAAAAAGTATAAAATTTCGGATATTATTATAAAAAAGAGCGGAAATGGTAAAAAAGAAGTTGATGAAAAATTAATTGCAGATATTGTAGGAATTACACCCGGAGAGACATACAGCAAATACAAAATTGAACGCGGACAAAGTCGCTTGTATAAAACCAAACTTTTTAACATTGCCACAATAAACAGCATAGTTGAAGATACAAACAAAAACAATGTGCCTCTTAAAATATCCACCGAAATAGGAAATATGTATGAAGCAACCCCTGAAGTAATTATGAACAACGAAGATAATCGTTTTAATTTGGGGCTTGGTCTTGGGTTTTCAAAAAAAAATTTCTTGGGAAATGCAAGAATTCTTACCCTGAATACCTCAATTGCGGCACAAAATATTTTTGAATTCATACAAAATATTTCCGTTAATAATACCGAAGTGATTGGATATGCCGATATACGATTGATTCTTGAACAACCCTTTTTATTGGGTAAAAATATCGATACGAGATACGAACTTTATTCAACTATTCAAAAGCGAAAAAATGAATACAACACTGTGGCGCGCGGTTTTAAAATGAATCTCAGTTTTGAATTACCCCCATATGTTTATCTATCTTCTTTAAGTACGGAGTGGAACTATGAAAATTTGGGAGTATTGTATCAAGAAGGCTATCTCATAGATATCTTTAAAAGAGTAATTGATCAAAAAACAAACATCGATTCAACTTTAATAGATTCAATTGCAACGGAAATTGTTAATAATATTTCTAAAACCACAAGTTCAAACAACACATTGCTCTCATTCAATATCGGCATTCATAAAACAAACGATTTTGCTTTCCCCACGAAAGGATATCGTATTCAACTTCAATTGGCAAATGCCAATTTTATGCCTTATGTATTAAGTAAAATACTTAATAAAAGATTAAATGCCCCTCTCTACTATAAATTTCTTTTTGATTTCAGCCTTTTCCCGAATATTTACCATTCTGCTGAAGATGCATTCGGGATAAAATTCAGAATCGGAAACATTGTTGTATATAAAGGGCTTGAAACGGCAGTACCATATAACCAACGATTAACAAGCGGTGGAAGCAACTCAATCAGAGGCTGGCAATCCAGAGAGTTGGTCCCTATTTTTTATTTGGGCGATTTGGATTTAAATTCGTTATCTCCTACTGATTTGGAGGCTATTTTTCTCGATCAAGCTACTCCGGGAGGGCTATTTCAGTTTGAAGGAAGTATTGAAACAAGAAACAGATTGTTCGGAAATATTGGCGGAGCACTTTTTATAGATTATGGTAATACTTGGAGTAATATTAAATCTTTTCGCTTTGATGAAATTGCAATTGCTGCAGGATTCGGATTACGATATTACACTGATTTTATTCCTTTCAGAATTGATTTCGGTATAAAAATGTTGGACCCAAAGAGTAACGAAGTATTTTATAAAAGAAAATTTTGGCATGAATTATTGCAAATTCATTTTGCAATTGGCGAAGCATTTTAGCAAATTTACAATTCAAATATTTCTTTTTGGGGCTATAGCTCAGTTGGGAGAGCGTTTGACTGGCAGTCAAAAGGTCAGGGGTTCGAGCCCCCTTAGCTCCACAAATAAAAAAACTACCATACGGTAGTTTTTTTATTTGCCTAAATTAAATCCTTAAATGATTTTTTTTACCAAAACAATATAAATGATAATTGGAAGTATTACACAATTTTCTGCAAATGAAATAACATAATTACTATAAAATCGGGATAAGATAATCAAAAAAAAACAATAGACTTTTCAAGTAACCAATTCGAATATTTTTTTAATCTTCACAGTTGATAATAAATCCAAAAAAAAATTTAATAATATCCAAATGAAATAGCCAAGAAAAAGGGATAATAAAATAATAATGTTTATTTGATTATATATTAACCCTTATTTTTTAATAAAGTATATTGAGCTAGTAACAATATTAAAAATTAATACAACAATTATCTATGAATATTTCCTAATTGCTTTTTAAAAATTTCTTTTTTCCAAGTTCATTGTTTTAGTAAGTTTTTTGTCTCCTCTAATAATTCCGATTCTTATTACTTCTCCGGTTTTATAATTTTGCAACACACCTTTCAAGGTTTCGTAATTATCAATAGAATATTTTTCAACACTTCTAATAATATCTCCGGATTGGAATCCGGCTTTTGATGCCGGAGAATTGGGAACAACATCCGTAATGATAACCCCGCGAGTATCGGGTAATTTGTAGTATTTTGCAATACCTTCGTCAATTGAATGAATTCTCAATCCTGTCCAATAATCACGTTGAAAGATTCCGTGAGTTTTTAGTTCGTTAATCACTTTTTTTAATTTGTTGGAGGGAATTGCAAATCCAACACCAACATTACCGCTGGAGCCCTGTGCTGTCCATATTAAAGTATTCATTCCTATCAATTCACCTAAACTGTTTACCAAAGGTCCGCCGGAATTTCCTTGATTAATGGAAGCATCTGTTTGAATCATATCAATATAATACCTGTTATTTACAGGGCGTAAATTCATTCCCGAAGCACTTATAACACCCACTGTTACCGTCGGTTTATCGGCAATATCAAAAAGTCCGAAAGGATTACCTAGAGCAATTACCCATTCACCAATTAAAATTTTATCCGAATTCCCCATTGGAATATATGGTAAATTATTAGCGTCAATCTTTAATAAACAAATATCCGTAGTCAAATCGGAACCGACTCTTTTTGCATGATAATGTTTTCCGTTAGATAATGTAACTGTAATTTCATCCGCTCTTCCCGCTACATGGTCGTTTGTTAAAATATATCCGTCCGGCGAAATTATTGCTCCTGAACCTAGTCCGGAAATTTCCTGATTAAAAACTTGATCTCCACCGAAAAACCTTTCCCAAAAAGGATTATTAAAAGGGGAGCGATATTTATATTGACGGATTTCTTTAACCGAAATACCTACAACAGCGGGGCTGACTTTTTTTACGGTTTTTGTAATTATTGTATTTCTCGATTTTGTAATTTCACTTCTCCTTTTTGCAACGGATTCTTTCACGAATACTGTATCTACTCTCGGCGAAATATTTGTGCCTTGGCTAAAATCAAAAGAAT
Organism: uncultured Melioribacteraceae bacterium; assembly: GCA_964617555.1. Taxonomy (GTDB): domain Bacteria; phylum Bacteroidota; class Ignavibacteria; order Ignavibacteriales; family Melioribacteraceae; genus 1-14-2-50-31-20. Next base: position 5,132 of record CAZTYP010000041.1, read on the forward strand.
TTCCGTTATATAAATATAAAGCAGCTACAACAATGGTTGTTGTTATAATTAGATTCGAAAGAAAAATTTGAGTCTTACTCATTTTATTCCTTTTATTTTACTTTTTATTATAATTTATTTAAAGATACAAAAAAAATATTTTTGCAGAAATTTATAAAACGGAATTATTATTAAGTTGCAAATAATCAAATTTCTTTTTAAATGAATTATGTATAAAATAGTATTGTAAAATAAAATAATTAGTTGATTACGAGGAAAAGATGATAAAATATGTTGGAAGTTTTAAAGTAGTACCTAATTTGCCGAAAAAGTTAGAACCCTTAAGATATATTTCAAAAAATTTATATTGGACGTGGAATAAAGATGCCGTTGCATTATTCAGAAGATTAGATAAAGATTTATGGGAAAGTTCATATCATAATCCGGTACAAATGTTGGGCGAAGTTAAACAAAAACGATTAGAAGAAGTTGCAAACGATGACGGTTTTCTATCTCATTTACAAAGAGTAAATGACGATTTAAAATCGTATTTGGAATCTGCCGGATGGTATCAAAATAAATATGAAAGCAAAAAGAAAAATTATATTGCATATTTCTCGGCTGAATTCGGGCTTACCGAATGTTTACAAATTTATTCCGGCGGACTCGGAGTATTAGCCGGCGACCATTTAAAATCCGCAAGTGATTTGGGAATTCCGCTGGTGGCTGTAGGGTTAAGTTATAAAGAAGGATATTTCCAGCAATACCTAAATAATGACGGCTGGCAACAAGAACGATATCAGGTGATAGATTATCATAATCAACCCATGGAATTGGAAAAAGATGCCGAAGGAAACCCGATAAAAATTTCCGTAGATTTTCCAAATCGAAAAGTATATGCTCAAATTTGGAAAATTGAAGTAGGAAGGGTGAAACTTTATTTGTTGGATACAAATGTAAAAGAAAACACCCCCGAAGATAGAGAAATTACTCATGGCTTGTACAGCGGAACAATCGAAACACGAATACAGCAAGAAATTATTCTCGGAATAGGCGGCATTAGAGCATTACGTGCTTTGGGAATTGAACCACAAGTTTGCCACATGAACGAAGGGCATTCCGCTTTTCTTGCCTTGGAAAGGATTAGACAATTGCAACAAAACGACGGGCTAACTTTTGAAGAAGCAAAAGAGGTGGGCTTTTATACAAGTATATTTACAACACATACACCTGTACCGGCAGGTATAGATATTTTCCCCAATGATTTGGTTGAAAAATATTTCGGGAATTTTTACAGGAACGAATTGAATATTTCGGATAAAGAATTTTATAAACTCGGAACAATTATCAAAGATGAAACTCCGCAAAGTTTTAACATGGCACATCTTGCAATGAATATGGCGGGATTTGTAAATGGTGTAAGTAAACTTCACGGAGAAGTTTCCAGAAAAATGTGGGTAGATGGTTTTAAGGGGGTGCCTTTTAACGAAATTCCGATAGATTACGTTACCAACGGAATTCATTTACGTTCACATATCTCTTCCGAAATGGAAGCACTTTTGTTCAGATATTTGGGAAGTGGTTTTATTAATTCCGTTTCAAATTCTGAAATTTGGAAATCCGTTTACGAAATTCCCGACGAAGAACTTTGGAGAACCCACGTTCGCAGAAAAGAACGCTTAATTGCTTTTGCACGTAAGCGTTTACGTCAACAAATTATTGATCAGGGGGGCTCGCAAGCCGAAATACACGGTGCCGGCGAAGTTTTTGACTCAACTGTACTTACAATCGGCTTTGCAAGACGTTTTGCAACATATAAACGGGCCACTTTATTATTCCGAGATTTGGAAAGATTGGTTAGTATTTTAAATGATTCGGAAAGACCCGTTCAAATAATTATTGCCGGTAAAGCTCATCCTCACGATGACGAGGGGAAGAGGTTAATTCAGGAAATTTACGAACATGCAAAAAAAGATCATCTCCGCAAGAGAATTGTCTTCTTGGAAAATTACGATATGAATGTTGCACGCTATATGGTACAAGGTTGTGATGTTTGGTTAAATAATCCGCGAAGACCATTGGAAGCTAGCGGAACTTCGGGAATGAAAGTAATTGCAAACGGAGGATTAAACTTTAGTGTTTTGGACGGCTGGTGGGACGAAGCATATAATCCGGATTTAGGTTGGAAAATAGGAAACGGTGAAGAATATAAGGACCTTGATTATCAAGACGAAGTGGAAGCAAATCTGCTATACAAAACTCTTGAAAATAATATTGCTCCTCTTTTTTACGAAACAGGTAGCGACGGTTTGCCGCGTGAATGGATTAAAAAAATGAAAAACTCAATGAGCCGATTATCTCCCGTATTTAATACTCACAGAATGGTTCAACAATACACCGAAAAATTCTATTTAAAAGCTTACGGAAACAGAAACAAATTGGTTGCCGATAACTGGCAAAAAGCGAAATCGTTTACCAAATGGAAAAAAAATCTTTTAAAAAATTGGAACAATTTAAAATTTATTTCGGTTAACCATTTGGTAAACGAAAATGAACTGAAAATCGGTTCCGAATATAAAGTGAGAGCTGATATAGCTCTCGGAAATTTAACTAACGACGATGTGGAAGTACAAATATATTACGGAAAACTTAATAGTGTTGATACGGCGGAAAATAATTCCTTTGAAACAATGAAATGTATTACGTGCAAAGCCGGTAAAAAACCCGAAAACAATGTTTATACATACGAAGGAACTTTAATTTGTAATACTACCGGAGAATTCGGCTATACATTAAGAATTTTACCAAAACATCCGCTATTAATTAATAAATTTGAACTTGGGGTAATTAAATGGGTTTCCGAAACAACCGGATAAAATTATGTTATTAGCAACAGAAAGGAAAAACGGCTTTCTCCTTTTTTCCGAAAACAAATTCGATTTTATTACTAATTTTACAAAAGTAAATAAAACCGCACCGTATAAACGAGACCATGTGGATTTTAAGCAAGTAAGTAACATTGTTAATTTTCCCGAGGAAAAAAACATTATTCTTTACAGATTGTTAACAAACGACTCTGATTTAGATCCGTTTTCTACCAAATTGGGGATTTTTATTAAAATAAAAAATAAAATTGAAGTAGTATATTTTGACCCGATTTTTATTATTAAGGATTTGGATACACTTAAAATAACATTACCTGAAGATAAATTCAGATTTAAGATACAGCAAGTAGGCTACACAACTCAATCTTTTACCGACGAGGAAGCTATTTTTGAAGAACGATTTGCAATTGATATGTCACTTACCGAGGCAAAAGAGCAAAATGACTCTCTCTTTGCCGAAACCCTTCTTTCATTTAAAAATCAAACTTCTGCATCGTTTAATTTAACGGAAATCGGGAAAGAAAAAATATTTAAAAAAATTTCTCAAGAAACTGAATCCGTTAACAAAACTTTTTATCATATCGATAGTACAGGAAAAGAACGTAATACTTCGTACGAAGGTTTGATTGAAGAAAAAAAGACTAAAACTAAAAGCAACGATTTTTTTACTCGTGTAAAATTTAAAAACAAAACCGACACTAAAGAAACCGACAGTACTACATTAAAATTATTTAGGTAACAATACTCTTTATCTTGATGCTTATTTAATATATATTTGTAAATTATAAAGGATTTAATAAAAAGGTAATAAAATGGATGGTAATTTTTCTGAAAGAGTTCAAGAAGTAATACGTCTAAGCAGAGAAGAAGCTCTTCGCTTGGGCCACGACTACATCGGAACAGAACATATATTATTGGGTATTATCCGCGAAGGATACGGTATAGCCGTAAAAATATTACAAAACTTAAATGTTAATCTTTTAACACTTAAAAAAACAATTGAAAATACAGTTAAAGCTGCAGGGGGAACATTAACCATTGGGAATATTCCTTTAACAAAGCAAACTGAAAAAGTATTAAAGATTACACAAATTGAAGCCAAAATTTATAAATCCGATGTTATAGGAACAGAACATATACTTCTTTCTTTGCTTAGGGACGAAGATAATGTTGCCACGCAAATATTACATCAATTTCATGTTACATACGAAACGGCACGTGAAGAATTAAATAATATTTTAAGCAGCGGAACTTCAACCCCGAAACAAAATTTTTCAACACAAGCTTCAAAACCCCGCAGCGAAAAATCCAAAACACCCGTCTTAGATAATTTCGGGAGGGATTTAACAAAATTGGCAATGAACGATAAACTTGACCCTGTTATAGGAAGGGAAATGGAGATTGAACGTGTTGCTCAAATTCTAAGCAGAAGAAAGAAAAACAATCCTGTGTTAATTGGCGAGCCGGGTGTGGGAAAAACCGCTATTGCCGAAGGTTTGGCTTTAAGAATTGTTGAAAGAAAAGTTCCGAGAATTTTGCAAGATAAACGTGTTGTTACATTGGATATGGCAGGGATGGTTGCCGGTACCAAGTATCGCGGACAGTTTGAAGAACGAATGAAAGCTCTAATGGCCGAATTGGAAAAAGCCGATGATGTGATTCTTTTTATTGATGAGCTTCATACAATTGTTGGCGCCGGTGGTGCTTCCGGGTCACTTGATGCATCAAACATGTTTAAACCCGCACTTGCCCGTGGCGATATCCAATGTATTGGTGCTACAACATTGGATGAATACAGAAAGTTTGTGGAAACCGACGGAGCACTTGACAGAAGATTTCAAAAGGTAAATGTTGAGCCCCCTTCTGTTGAAGATACAATTGAAATATTAAACAATATTAAATTTAAATACGAAGAACATCATAGTGTTAAATACTCTCAAGCTGCTATTGATGCCGCTGTTAATATGAGTGAACGATATATTACAGACAGATATTTCCCCGATAAAGCTATTGATGTGCTCGACGAAGCCGGTTCAAGAGTTCATATGGGTAATTTTAAAGTTTCGGAAGAAATTCTTAGACTTGAAGAAGAGATAGATAAAGTGCGTAAGGATAAAATAACCGTTGTTAAACGGCAAGATTACGAAGAAGCGGCTCGGCTGCGTGATACCGAACGTCGTTTGCAAGCTGAACTTGAAGAAGAGAAAGTCCGTTGGGAAAATGAAACAAAAGATATTGTTTACGATGTTTCCGAAGAGGATATTGCAACTGTCGTTTCGATGATGACCGGTATTCCGGTAACCAGTGTTGCTCAAGAGGAATCCGAAAAACTTTTAAAAATGGAAGAAGTTTTGAAGGAACATATAGTAGGGCAAGATGAGGCGATAATTAAACTTTCCAAAGCAATTCGCAGAACCAGAGCAGGATTAAAAAGCCCGAATAAACCGATTGGTAATTTTATATTTCTGGGTCCTACCGGCGTTGGTAAAACGGAATTGGCAAAAGTACTTGCAAAATATTTATTCGATACCGAAGATGCTCTTATACGCATTGATATGAGTGAGTACATGGAAAAACATGCGGTATCCAGATTAGTAGGTGCGCCTCCCGGATATGTTGGATTTGAAGAAGGAGGACAATTAACAGAAAAAGTACGCCGTAAACCTTATTCCGTAATCCTTTTTGACGAAATTGAAAAAGCACATCAAGATGTTTTCAATATTTTGTTGCAAGTATTGGATGACGGAATGCTTACGGACAGTTTGGGTAGGAAAATAGACTTTAAAAACACTATCATTATAATGACTTCAAACGTGGGTACTAAAGCAATTAGAGATACAGGCGGTTTCGGATTTACCGGTGATGATGAAGTTGATAAATACAAAAATCTTAAAAACACTGTAGAAACCGCAATGAAAGATTTATTTAATCCGGAATTTTTAAATAGAGTTGATGATACAATTGTTTTTCGTAACCTTGAAAAGGCGGATATAAAGCAGATTATAAGAATAGAATTGAAAGATTTGATTAAAAATCTTTCTCGTAATAATATGAAGATTATGCTTGACGAATCTGCGGAAGACTTTTTGACCGAAAAAGGATACGACCCTAAATTTGGAGCGCGTCCTCTTAAAAGAGCCATTCAGAACTACATAGAAGACCCGCTCTCAGAGGAATTGTTGCTCGGTAAAATAAAGGACGGCGATACAATTCTTGTTAGCGGCGATTTGAATAAAGATACTTTAATATTCAGAACGGAAGATAAAAAAGAGGGAACAAATATTTCCGATGAACATCCGACCGGAATTTCTGAAAATGAATAAAAATATAATTTCTTAATAGGGCATTCAATTTAAATATGTAAATTGAATGCCCGAAAATAATCAATGAAATAATGAAAACAATATTTTTTTTTCTATTTAACATTCTACTTTTTGCACAAACCGATTTTGATAAATATTTTGAGAATAAATCTTTACGATTTGATTTTTATCATGTCGGTAATGCCAAATCGGAACAAATAGTTTTTGATGAACTAATTGAAGAACCTCTTTGGGGCGGAAGAAAACAAAATTTAACAGATACATTAAATTTGGGAGAATATAAATTCTCGGTTTATTCAAAAGAGGGAACGGAAATATATTCAAAAGGGTTTTCCACTCTTTTTAAAGAATGGCAAACAACTCAAGAAGCAAAAAAAATTACAAGAGCATTCAACGGTGCAATAATTTTGCCTTTTCCTAAAGATAGCGTTTTGTTAAAAATCTTTTCGAGAAATAAAAAAAATAATTTTAATGAAATTTATTCGTTAGGTGTCAATCCCGATAATTATTTTATCAGAAAAGATGAAAACGAAAAATATCCTGTCGAAAAAATTTACGTTACGGGAAACTCTTCAGAAAAATATGATATTGTTTTTATTCCCGAAGGTTATACAAAAAACAGACTTGGTAAATTTATTGCAGATTGTAATGTGTTAAAAGATTATCTTTTCAACTTTTCTCCGTTTAAGGAATTAAAATCAAAAATAAATCTTTGGGCTGTAAAAGCTCCTTCGCAAGATTCCATTTGCGATATTCCCGCAGATAATATTTGGAGAAATACGTTATTAAATTCTTCTTATTATACTTTTAACAGCGAAAGATATTTAATGACCGAGGATTATCAAAAGGTTTGCGATGTTGCCGCAAACGCTCCTTACGATCAAATTTACATACTTGCCAACTCGGAAAAATACGGCGGCGGAGCAATTTTTAATTTCTATTCTTTAACTGTTACAAAAGACCCGAAATTTAAAGAAATATTTATTCATGAGTTAGGACACGGACTTGCAGGGCTTGCCGACGAATATGGTTATGACAATACCTTTGAAGATTATTATCCTAAAAACGTTGAGCCGTGGGAAAAAAACATTACAACACTTGTAGATTTTTCATCCAAGTGGGAAAAAGATGTAAAAAAAAGAACTCCAATACCTACACCACCGGACTCTATTTACCTTAATAACATAGGCGCTTTTGAAGGAGCCGGATATGTTGCCAAAGGGGTATATCGGCCTACCTACAATTCTATTATGCGAACACTTTCTGCTAAAAGGTTTAATAAACCTTCAAGTGATGCAATACGCCAAGTAATTCAATTGTATTCGAAATAAAAAATTAAATATTTCACAGAAATTCTTAAAAATATGAAACAGAAAAAATTATACAAAGCGCTGGAAACCGTAGCTTCTCAAAAATTTGAAAGTGAAAAAGAACTATTGGTGGAAATATTAAACCAGATTGTTGAAAATACGGAATTACCTATTACAGGCGGAAGGCTGTGGCAATTAAATACTACCGAAGAATGTTACGACCTCCTTTATCAAACCGGGAACGTAGAAAAAATAAACAAGGCATTTAAACTTAAAATAATTGAAAACCCCATATTCGATAAAATTTCGAAAGAAAGAACTATTTTGGCTGACGAAACAAACAGTTATTTAATCGAAAAGGGGATTTTTAGATATTCTGCATCAGGTGTTGGAGAAAAAAAGAAAATTTCTTCCGGCAAAAGATACTATGAATATATGATTGCGGTTAACAGTGAAGAAATAAACGAAGACCTCTTTTATACCTTGAATGTTATTGCAACTTTACTAACTTCCAAAATTAAAGATAATCGTCTTACAAACTCTCACAGAGAAATTATTTATGATGTCGATAAAGCTAAAGAATTACAACGGAGTATTTTACCTGAACATGAATTGCAGTTTAACGGATATAATATTTTCGGTGTAACTTTGCCCGCAAAAATAATGAGCGGTGATTATTTTGATTATTTACAATTCGGCTCGGAATCCGAAAGACTTGGCATTGTTGTCGGTGATGCAGCTTCCAAAGGAGTTAGTGCCGCCGCAGAAGCAATGTACATTACGGGTGCAATCAGAATGGCGGTGAACTTTGAAATTAAAATTTCTGCATTGCTTAACAGATTAAATAAAATTATTAATCAAATTTTTTCCGACGACAGATTTACCACTCTGTTTTACGGTGAAATTTCAAACGATGAAAAAGGGCTCTTTCTATATGGTAATGCAGGGCATAATCCACCTGTTTTTTATTCTAAAAAAAATAAAACTATTGAATACTTGGGTACCACGGGTCCGCTTTTAGGTCCTGCTCCAAATGCAAAATATAAAACCGATAGTATCAACATAAGTGTTGGTGATGTTCTTGTGATTTATTCAGATGGAATTGTTGAAGCTGCCGATAAAAATTTTGAATTTTACGAAGAGAGAAAATTGGAAAAAGTGATTATGGATAATTATCAACTTTCACCGAAAGAACTTGCTTATAAAATTTTGGACGATGTTAATAAGTTTTCTCTTAACGGAAAATATAGTGACGATAAAACCCTTGTAATTATTAAGCGAACAAAATAAATTTTGCTTTTTTGGAGAAACACTACTCTTTATCATCATTTTTTTTAAGTTAATCAAATTTTTGTATATGTTTTCTCATTAAATTATTTTAACGCAAAGCATCTAAACAGGAAACCTCCTAATTATATTTTAAATAATATTAACTAAATCTGCATACCAATATCCAATTTGCTCCCGATAATTAAAAGAGTTATATTTACACTTCGGTTTTAAAAAAATATGCAGTACTTCTAAAAAATAACCGAAAAACAAGAAAAACGATGTATAATATCACAAAATATTCGGATAAATATTCAATGAAAGTATTAAAATTCGGCGGTTCATCCGTCGGGACACCGGAAAGAATTGAAAATGTAATTAAAATTTTAAAAGGTTATAAAAACGAAAAAATTGCCGTGGTTTTTTCAGCATTCCAAACCGTAACCGATAACTTGATTAAATTAGGTAACCTTGCTCAAAAAAGCGATGAAAATTACAAAACATTGTTGCACGAGGTAAAAACAAAGCACATAACAACAGTTGAAGCTTTAATACCCAAATCCAAAAGAAAAAAATCGTTAAAGTACATTGACAAGCTCTTTTCCGATTTAGGTGAAATGCTCAAAGGTGTTTATTTATTGCGAGAATTAACTCCGAGAACCTTGGATTATCTTACAAGCTTCGGAGAAAGACTTTCTTGCTTTATTATTTCAGAAGCATTAAACGCAAAAGGAATAAAAAGCGAATTTTTAAAGGCAAGCGATGTAATAAAAACAGATTCAAATTTTACATATGCAAAAGTGGATTTTGAAAAAACAAATAAGAATATTCTGGAATATTTTGCGGCACATTCCGATAAAATGCAGATAATTACCGGATTTATTGCTTCGAATGATGAGGGAGAAATTACAACTCTCGGCAGGGGAGGTTCAGATTATACAGCATCAATATTTGGTGCCGCATTAAATGCAGATGAAATTCAAATTTGGACGGATGTTGACGGTATTCTTACCGCCGACCCACGCAAGGTGAAAGATTCTTATCCGCTTAAAGCCGTTACATACGAAGAAGCCATGGAATTATCGCATTTCGGTGCAAAAGTAATACATCCTCCTACAATGTTGCCGGCTTTGCAAAGCAAAATAAAAATTAGAATAAAAAATACATTTAATCCCAAAGCACGCGGTACCGTTATAATCAAAAGAGATAGTAGCGTTAAATTCAATTTGAAAGGAATTTCTTCAATAGACGATATTGCTTTGCTTACAATTAAAGGTGGTGGAATGGTTGGCGTTACAGGTATTGCGTCTCGACTTTTTTCAGCACTTGCTGCCAAAAATATTAATATAATATTGATTACTCAAGGTTCTTCCGAACATAGTATTTGCCTGGCAATTTTGCCTAAACACACAAAAGAGGCAAAACGTACAATTGAAAAGGAATTTAAAGCGGAAATTTTGGAAGGTAAAATCAATGAAGTAATTGTTGAAGATAATCTTTCAATTATTGCCGTTGTTGGTGAAGATTTAAGAGAAACCCCAGGAATTACCGGACATGTATTTGAAGCATTAGGTAAAAATGAAATTAATGTTAAAGCCATTGCACTCGGTTCTTCGCAGATGAATCTTTCATTGGTTGTACCTAAATCGTCATTACATCAGGCATTAAACGCTTTGCATAATTCTTTGTTTTTGAAGGGAAATAAAGTGGTTAATCTTTTTGTTGTAGGTACCGGTGTTGTTGGCGGTGCTTTACTTGGAATTTTGGATAAACAACTTCAAAATTTTTATGATGTACAAAAGATAGATTTTCATCTTATCGGTTTGGCAGACGTTGACAAAATGATTATCAACGAAAAAGGGATTGGGTTTGATAATTGGAAAAGAAAATTAGTACGCTCAAAAAACAAATCCGATATCAAAAAATTTGTAACAGAAATGATAAATCTAAAATTACCTAACTCCGTTTTTGTTGATGCAACGGCAAGCTATGCTTTGCCGGAGGAATATCCTACAATTTTGATTAATGGAATATCAATTGTTACACCGAACAAGGTTGCAAATACAAATAAATTCTCGTTTTACAATAAATTGCGCAATGCAGCCGAAGAAGGTAAATCGGAATTCAGATATGAAACCAACGTTGGAGCGGCATTGCCGGTTATAGGTCCGTTAAAAGATTTAATTGCTTCAGGCGACGAAATTAAAACGATAGAAGGAGTATTTTCCGGAACAATGAGTTATATATTCAATTCGTTAAAAACCGGTAAAAGATTTTCGGAAGTGGTTTCAACCGCCAAAAAGAAAGGATTTACGGAACCTGACCCTCGTAATGATTTAAGCGGACTTGATGTTGCCCGCAAATTATTAATTTTGATTAGGGAAACCGGTGTTGAGATGGAACTTGAGGATATTGAAGTTGAAAGTCTTGTCCCTAAAAAATTGGAAAAAATTAAAGACGTAAATCAATTTTTAAATAAATTAAAAGATTATGACTCCGAATTCGATTTACTTAAAGAAAAAGCGTTAACAGAAGGGAAAATATTAACATACATTGCAAAATACGAAAACGGCAAAGCCACCGTTAAAGTGGAAGCAATAGCACCTACACATTCGGCTGCCTCTTTAAGCGGTACGGAAAATATTGTCTCTTTCACAAGCAAATATTACAACACAATTCCTTTGGCAATTAAAGGGCCCGGTGCCGGACCGGAAATTACTGCTTCCGGTATATTGAGTGATATTTTGAAAATAGTAAATAAAAAAGGATAGATATGGAACAAAAAATTAAGGTAGGTATTTTGGGAGCCACAGGCAGTGTCGGCCAAAAATTTATCGAGCTTTTACAAAACCATCCTTGGTTCGAAATTGCGGAACTCGGAGCTTCCGAACGTTCTTCGGGTAAAAAATATGCCGATGCAACAAACTGGATTATGAAAAGCTCTCTACAAAAAGATATTGCCGATTTGGAAGTAAAATCTTGTATGCCGAATTTTGAAGCCAAATTGATATTTTCAGGATTGGATTCTTCCGTAGCCGAAGAGATTGAAACGGATTTTGCAAATGCCGGTTATTTTGTGATTTCCAATTCACGTAATCACAGATTTGATAAAGATGTTCCTTTAATGATACCTGAAGTAAACCCGGAACACCTTACATTAATCGAAAAACAACCATATAAAGGTGCAATTGTAACTAACCCGAATTGTTCCACAATAGGTATGGTTTTGGCTCTTAAACCATTACATGATGCTTTTAAGATAAAAAAAATCAACGTTGTAACAATGCAAGCATTATCCGGAGGCGGCTACCCCGGGGTGCCTAGTATGGACATTTTGGATAATGTAATTCCATATATTGGCGGCGAAGAGGAAAAAATGGAGAGTGAACCGAGAAAAATACTCGGGAAACTAGGCGATGGCGAAATTATTTTCGATAATGATATTCAAATAAGTGCTCAATGTAATAGGGTAGCTGTTATTGACGGACATTTGGAAACAATTCAAGTGGAATTTGAAAATAAACCGAGCAAAAAAGAGATAATTGAAGTTTGGAATAACTTCAAAAGCGTTCCTCAAGAATTAGAGCTGCCTTTTGCTCCGAAACAACCGATTCATTATTTTGAAGAGAATAACCTTCCGCAACCGAAACTACAAAGAGACTTGGATAAAGGAATGGCGGCATCCGTTGGACGTTTGCGCGAAGACCCTCTTTTTCATTATAAATTTATTGTCCTTTCTCACAATACTATTCGCGGAGCTGCCGGAGGAACAATCTTAAATGCGGAACTTCTTAAAGCAAAAGGATATTTGGATAAAATTTTATGAGTAATAAAAGTATAAAAGTTTTTGCTCCCGCTTCCGTTTCCAATGTAGGTCCGGGGTTTGACGTGCTGGGTTTTGCATTACACAAACCGGGCGACGAAATAATTTTAAAAACAAACGGAAACAATATTACGGAAATAACAACAATTACCGGCGATAACGGCAAACTTCCATACGATGCCGAGAAAAATACTGCATCGGTTGCTGTTAAATCTTTGTTGGATAAATATCAAATAAAACAAGGAATTTCCATAGAAATTCACAAAAAAATGGGACTCGGAAGCGGATTGGGTTCAAGTGCAGCAAGTGCCGTGGGGGCTGTTGTTGCCGCAAACGAATTATTGGAACTGAATTTACCTAAAAAAAAATTGTTGGAGCATTGTTTGGCAGGGGAGTTTGTTGCTAGCAATGCAATTCATGCCGATAATGTTGCTCCTTCGCTATACGGCGGCTTTGTGCTTATACGCGATTACAACCCAATTGATATTATTAAAATCGATTATCCCGAAGATTTGTTTTGCACAATAATTTATCCCGATATCGAGATTAAAACAAGCGATGCACGTGCAATTTTACCGGCTGAAATTTCGTTAAAAAAAATGATTACACAAACGGGAAATATTGCCGCATTAATTTACGGATTGGCAAAAGGGGATTATTCACTAATTTCTAGGGCTTTACACGATGTTGTAGTTGAGCCGGTACGTTCCGAATTAATTAAGGGCTATAATGTAATTAAAGAATCCGCTATAAATGCCGGAGCACTTAGTTGCGTTATTACCGGTTCCGGTCCGTCAATGTTTGCTCTTTCGGTTTCAGAAGAGGTTGCAAACAAAATTGCTTCCGATACACAAAAAGCACTCCTTAAATTAAATCTTGCATCAACAACTTATGTTTCACAAATAAATAGGGAAGGACCCAAAATTTTAGGATAAATTTGCCGAGCGACTTTTATGAAATATTTCAGCACAAATAATAAAAATAATACGGTAACTTTTAAAGATGCGGTTATGCAAGGGCTTGCTCCCGACGGCGGACTCTATTTACCTGAAGTTATTCCGCAATTAGATAAAAAATTTTTTAATGATTTGGAAAATCTCTCAATTAAAGAGATTGGCTACAACGTTGCAAAATTATTTATTGATGATGAAATTCCGGAAACCGAGTTAAAACAAATTGTTTTCGATGCAATAAATTTTGATGCTCCGTTAGTAGGGCTGAATTCCGGAACATCAGTTTTGGAATTGTTCCATGGTCCTACTTTGGCATTTAAGGATTTCGGAGCACGGTTTATGGCGCGCATTATGGGCTATTTTATGAGGGAAAACAATTCCCGCATAAATATTCTTGTTGCAACATCGGGCGATACGGGAAGTGCGGTTGCCTCAGGATTTTACGGAGTTGAGGGAATTAATGTGTATCTTCTTTATCCGAGTGGAAAGGTAAGTGCAATTCAAGAAAAACAACTTACAACTTTTGATAAAAATATTACGGCATTAGAAATTAAAGGAACCTTTGATGATTGTCAACGGTTGGTAAAACAAGCTTTTGTTGATAGAGAGCTTTTAGCACAAAAACAATTATCTTCTGCCAATTCAATAAATATTGCTCGCCTTATTCCTCAATCCTTTTACTATTTTAATGCCTATAAGCAGTTAGTTGATAAGTCCGGTGAAATCATCTTTTCCGTTCCTTCCGGTAATTTGGGAAATTTAACTGCAGGATTAATTGCAAAAAAAATGGGTTTACCTATAGATAAATTTATCGGAGCTACTAATTCAAATTACGTCTTTACGGAGTTTATTGAAAGCGGGGAATATAACCCGCGTCCATCGGTAAAAACATATTCCAATGCCATGGATGTTGGAGCTCCCAGTAATCTTGCACGTATTACGGCATTATATAAGAAGCATTCACTTATAATTAATGATATAGTTTCCTCTTCGCATAACGATAAGGCTACTTTGGAGAAAATAAAGGAAATATACGATAAATATGATTATATAATTGATCCTCATGGTGCCGTAGGATTGTTAGCTTTGGATAAGTATTTAGCCGAAAAAAATCCTGCTGATTTTTCCTCAGTTGTTTTCGAAACCGCTCATCCTGCAAAATTCAAAGATGTTGTTGAAAAAACGTTGAGTACAAATATCGAACTACCGCATTCACTACAACAAGTAATTGAAAAAGAGAAAAAATCGATTTTGCTTTCCAATGATTATAACGATTTAAAAGATTATTTGCTGTCCATAAACGATTATTAGTAAAAGAAAGGGGATATTATCGTTATTTAGTAAATTATTTTTAGCATTTATAAGTTTACATAATATACATTATGCGAATATTATAACCGAATAAATAATTTTGAAACCGGCGATATTTATTAAACAAATTAAATTTGCTAATCACAGACTCTATTTAGTAAATTAAAAAATAAATTATTAATTATATGACATACGAAGAATTTAAAAATATTAATCCTGAATATTTACTTCAACAAGTGGAGTTATATAAGAAATTAGAACCGAGTAAAATAGCATTTCAATTAAATCGAAGTAAAAAAGAATATGGAAGAATAATTGCTGAGCAAGTTGCAAATTATAAAAAGGCAAAGTTAAAGTTTCCCAAACTATCCGAGCATAAATTACTATATGATAAAATTGCAATTGAGCAAGCTTCAGGAGAAGCAACGGCAAAATATAAATCGGAATTGATTTACGGAGCACGTTTAATAGATTTAACCGGCGGCTTAGGAATTGATGATATATTTTTCTCAACTCGTTTTAATTCAATAACTTACTGCGAATCAAATAATGTTATTTCTTCAATATTCGACTACAATATTCATAAGCTAAATATCGATAATATTTCGGTAAAAAATACCGATTCCATTTGTTATTTATCGGAGCAAGAAAACGGGGCTTTTGATTGGATATACATAGATCCTTCGCGCAGAGACGGTAATCGCCGTTCGGTGGATTTAGCATATTGCACTCCGAATGTTTACAAAAATTTAAATCTTTTTTTAGTTAAATCGCAAAATCTAATGATTAAAGCTGCTCCCGCCTACGATATAACTGAAGCTGTAAAAAAATTTGGAGCTTATTTGTCCGAAATTCATGTAATTTCCGTAAATGGAGAATGCAAAGAAACATTATTGATACTTAGTTCAAACCGTGCTCCCGATTCCCCTAATTTAAAAGTATATTCCGTTACAATTAATGCGAAAAACAACACACGCACAATTTTTGAATTCGATTATTACAAAAAAACCGAGAAAAGCTTTTCAAAAATTAAAGATTATTTATTTATTCCGGATTGCGCAATAATAAAAGCTAATCACATTGCGGAACTTGCCAAAAAAAATGCTCTTTTTTT
>CAZTYP010000042.1:0-30741 GCA_964617555.1 uncultured Melioribacteraceae bacterium
TTTCCGAAAGAGCCAATGCTTTTTTTGAACGCAAAAGCGCTTCGGAATATTTTTTTTGTTTAATCAGTATAGGTACTAAATTGGATAATGCTGCGGTTATTCCAACCAAATAATCTCGTTTACTGCTTTCAACATAAAGAGTGTCGTAATATTTTTTTGCAAAATTATAATTACCCAAACTAAAATAGTATGCCCCCAACTCATTTAGAATATCCATTCTACGATAAAAATCACCATATCTTTCATCTTTATTTGCCAACTCATTAGCCTGTAGCAAATATTCCTTCCATTTTTCCTTATTACCCACGGCATTAAAAATAGAGCCTATTTGATGATAGTATGCTGAAATATTTGTGGAATCTCCGCACAACAGTTTTAACTTTAATGCATCAATTGAATAATTCAGTCCCTTTTTATATTCTCCGACATCAAAATACTCCGACCCGGCATTTAACATTGTACCTGCAGCAGCAGAAGTATCTTTAAGCGCAAGAAATTTTTCAGTGGTTCTTTTATAAATATTCAATGCCTTTTTATGCTGTCCTCTATCGCTGAAAGTTGTTGCCTGTGCGTTGGAAATTACAGCAACTGCTTTATCGTTATGTATTTTTTCGGCAACGTTAAGAGCTTTGCCGTAATACAAATCACAAGAATCATTAGTATCCAAGTAATCGTATTTTAACGCCAATTTATAATACCAACGTGCAATAGTTAGTGAATCCTTATTAACAATTGCTTTTTGCAGATTATTGCGTATATTATTTAGTTCCCGGATTGTAGATTGCGAATATTCTTTTTGTGCTTGGGAATAACCTACAAACAAGAACATAAAAAGAATAAATGGATAATATGTTATTTTCTGTTTATTCATTAATACAAATTAAAGATAAAGAATTTTTTTTAATGGCAAAAATAATGCAAATTCTATCTTGAAAATAATAAATAATAATTACAGCTGGACAAATTCTTATTAAAAAACAATTATTAAAATAATTTACAAAAAAAAATTAGATGTTAAAAGATATAACGATTTTATCAACAATTAAAAAATTTAGTAAAATTGAAATAATTATTAATATTTTGCTTATTTCAATATCGTTTAACCATTTAACTATTAAGGCAGAAAACATAATGAAATTAAACAAATTAACCGAAGAAGAAAAAGAGATAATTATTAGTAAAGGAACGGAAAAACCGTTTACAGGTAAATATACAAACTACAACAACAATGGTATTTATACATGCAAACAATGTAGCGCACCTCTTTATAGTTCTGCCGATAAATTTGAAAGCAATTGCGTCTGGCCAAGTTTTGACGACGAAATAGTTGGTGCCGTTAAACATATTCCCGATGCTGACGGAAACCGTACGGAAATTATTTGTGCAAACTGCGGAGGACATTTGGGGCATGTTTTTATAGGAGAAGGTTATGCGGAAAAAATATCCGGCACTGTGTAAATTCCATTTCGTTAAATTTTACCCCTATAAAAGAAAAGGAGGGAAAGATGGAAAAGGCAATTTTTGCCGGCGGTTGCTTTTGGGGAATGGAATATCATTTCCAAAAAATCGACGGAGTTATATCGGTTGTTAACGGCTACATCGGCGGCATAACAGAAAATCCGTTGTACGAAGAAGTTTGTTCTCATACAACCGGACATGCGGAAGCCGTGGAAATTACTTATGATCCGTCCAAAATCGAATATGAGACTTTAGTTAAATTATTTTTCGAAATTCATGATCCCACACAATTAAACCGTCAAGGACCCGATGTAGGTGAACAATATCGATCGGAAATTTTTTATGTTAATAAAAAACAAAAAGATATTGCCGAAACAATAATTTCAATCCTGAAAAATAAGGGATACAACGTTGTAACAAAACTAAGCAAAGCAACAACATTTTACAAAGCGGAAGAATATCATCAAAATTATTACGATAAAACCGGAGAGATGCCATATTGTCACATATACACTAAACGATTCTAAATAAAAAAGGCGTCTGAAAAAGACGCCTAAAAAAATCTTACTGTAATTTGAAAAGAACCGGAACGGTTACTTGCACTTTTACCGGCTTACCTCTTTGCTTTCCGGGTTTAAACATAACACTCTGTACAGCTTTCATAGCAGCTTCGTCGCACCCGGCACCAATACCGCGAATCAATTCCACTTTTGTAACCCTACCGCTTTCGTCCACATATGCTTTAACATAAACTCTACCTTGAACACCGGCACGTTTTGCAATTTCGGGATAAACAATTTTTTTCTGAATTGCAGCAATTCCCCCGATTGGTTCTGGCATTTGCTCAACAGCAACAAAGAAAACGGGTTCTTCTTCTTCCTTTTCTTCAACCGGTGGCGGTGGCGGAGCAGAAACTTCAGCATTAACATCCAAATCGGTAGATTCTATCTCAACATCTTCCAACACATCATCAGTAGGAGCTTCAATTGGAATAGGTGGCTTAGGTGGAGGCGGTGGTGCGGTTTCTTGTTTGGTTGCTTCAACATCCTCTGTCATAATTAATTCTTGAGGAGCATCTATTTTCACTACTTCCTTTTCAAATTTGGGGAAAAATTTAAATGCCAATATTATCAAGATTAATGAGATAATTAAACTAACTTCCCAATACCTCTGATATTTTAATTTCAGATCCACTTTCGGATTTTTTTTCAGAGCCACAACTACCTCCTTGTTTCAGAAATTTTGTATTCAAAGTTAAAAAATGATTTATGGATTGTCAACATTATTACTACCGTAATCCTAATAGTATATTTTATTATTTGCTCCCCAAAAAGAAATTTTATAAAATTTTAAGTTTTTTCGGTAAAAAAATTATTTTTTAATGCTCCTTTAATAATTATTTGCGATAAAATGATTCCCAAAAACATTCCTATTCCGTCAGCAAATAAATCCCACCATTCAAAATATCTTCCGGGAATAAGAATTTGGTGGAGTTCATCGAATAAACCGTACATTATTCCAACAAGAAAGGTAAAAAAATAAGTGTATTTGGAAAGTAGCGGATACTTATTTTGCAAATAGAGAGCAAAATCGAGTAAAAACCCCAAAATCATATATCCCAATATATGCTTTACTTTATCCGATACAGCAATTTTAGGTAGCGCTTTACCCGGAATGGTTGTAAGAATAAACAATGTTATCCAATAAACCCCGAGCGGTATGTACAGATACTTTTTCTTATCGGCTAAAAATAATTTATATAATCGAATTCCGAATGAAATTAATCGCATCAGGTAAATTATCCTTTATTTTTGTAGCTGTTATTCCGTATTCAGTCTCTTTGCCCAATAATAAATCGGCGGCAAAACTATGCAAATAAACTGCTGAAATTACAGATTGTTCAATGTTTTTTGAATAAGAAATTATTCCGGCAATCACTCCGGTCAAAACATCGCCTGTACCGAATTTAGCCATTCCCGCATTCCCAGCGGAATTAATTAATGCTTCTCCGTTAGGAGTAAAAATAATTGTAGGAGCTCCTTTCAAAACCAAAACGGATTTTGTTTTTTCGACAAATTCTTTACCGTAAGCCAATATCTCCGTTTGTAATTCCGTAACGGAAGTTCCAATCAGATGGGCAAATTCGGCATGGTGCGGAGTTAAAATTTTATTCATTAAATTAAACTTTGCGTATCCCACTTCGGCAACAGCATAAATTGCATCGGCATCAATTACCATCTTTTTAGATTTGTACTTTTGCAGAATCACCTCAATTGCTTCTATTGTTTCGGCGTTACGTCCAAGGCCGCTGCCTAAGGCAAGTACATCAGCCCATTCAATTTTAGCTTCCAATTCGCTAACATTTTGAAACGATAAATATTCTTTTCCGTCATCGTTATAAACAGAAAAAACGGCATCTCCGATTTTCGGAGCTATTAAATTTCGGATAGATTTAGGGAAAGCTAATAATACCGCTCCCGTTCCCACTTGAAAAAGAGATTGTACAACTAACGATGCGGCACCGATAAAATTACCGGAACCGACAACCGCAAGAACTTTTCCGCCGGAATACTTATGCAAGGATTTATGTTTTTGCGGCAACCCGTAAAAAGCATCTTCCGGCTCAATTAAATATTCGGTTACTGAAAGATTATTAAAATATTCCTTGCCAATACCTATTGAACCTTTTTCAATTTTCCCGCCATATTCATAACCCTTGCCGTAAAAAAGTCCGGCTTTCAAATCGGCTAAAGTAACTGTTAAATCCGCATGAAACATTGTTGTTGCCGTTGATGTTTCAAGATTTAATCCGCTAGGTAAATCTATTGCCACTTTAATTGCATTAAGTTTGTTTACATAATTAATTACGGTTTTATACGGCTCCCTTAACACCCCTTTTGCACCAGTGCCAAGCAATCCGTCAATAATAAAATCGGAGTATTTAATTTTATTTAAATCGTTTCGGGAAGTATAAAAATAAAGTTTACCGTTTTTAACTTTGTTAATTAATCTACCGAGAACCGTAAAATTAATTAATGCATCACCTTTTAACTCTTTTTTATCTCCTACAAAAATAACGGTAACACTAAACCCTGCATTAATAAAATGACGAGCAACGGCAAAAGCATCGCCTCCGTTATTGCCCTTTCCGGCAATTACTCCTATTTTGGCATTATCCGCATTCGGATTATAATTTTTTAATATCGCATTAAATACGGAAAGAGAAGCATTCTCCATTAATGCAATTCCCGGAATATTTAACTCCTCAATTGCATATTTATCCGCATTGCGTATTTGCTCGGTTGAAAATAACGGTATCATAATCTACTCGTAAAAAAGAACGTCATCACCTATTTTCTTTATCGATATTTGGTGTTTACCTAAAAATTCAATTTCCAAGTTAATGTGATTATTAAAATCGAAAACATCTTCACCTTGTTGAACAACCACCATTTTAATCGACTTGTATTTTGGGATTTCATTTACAAGAATTTTATAATCGAGAAAATAAATTTCCGTATAATAATCTGTAACCCGCACGTGAGCACCTTTAAGCCGTTTACCGAAATTGGTAATTATTTCCGAATCGATAACAATCTTTAATAATTCGGCTTGAAACGGAAGGAGAATTCTATTACCGAAGACCAAACCATTCTTTTTTTCTTCAAGAACTTCAACTATTTTTTTCATTTTGTTTCTCCATTCATTTTAATAATAAAAAACCAACCAAACAAGCGTAAAAACAGGAAGTAAAATGGGCACAGAATATTTTATAATATAGGAAAAGAAACTCGGCATTCTTATACCGGCACTTTCAACAATAGATTTTACCATAAAGTTGGGCCCGTTTCCAATGTAGGTCATGGCACCAAAAAATACTGCGGCTACCGAAATAGCTTGAAGATAAATATAATCCATATTCATAAATTCTTTTACATCCGCAGCATTGTTAAGATCAAGCCCGAACTTACCGAGAGCCGCACTCAAAAAATTTAAGTAGGTAGGAGCATTATCCAAAACCCCCGATAAACTTCCAGTACTCCAAAAAAACAACCCGGGTGTTAAACTGTCGCCCATAACATTTGCCTCGTGCGAAATCAATTGCAAAGCTGGAATCATTGTTGCAAAAATTCCGATAAAAAGGAATGCAACTTCTCTAATCGGTTCAATATTGAACTCATTATATTTAAGAATTTCTTTATCGGAAGTTTTAATTGCAAACAAAACAACCCCGAACTGTATCATTTCCCTAATACCTATAGGGAACGGAGCAAGATTAGGTACCCAGCTTATTACATTGGGGTCTATAAAAACGGCCACCAAAATAATTGCAAGATAGATTAAATTTTTTCCCCCTTTAAATTCAAACTTACCTGAGTATTCCTGACTGTCGTCATCAGCTTTGTTATTAATATCAAAGAAATAAAAAATAATTAATAACAACGCAACCGTAGGCAGCCAGATATACCAAATATGTTCAACAAACCAGAAAAAATTTATTCCTTTTAAGAACCCGAGAAATAACGGAGGATCGCCGATAGGTGTTAATGCCCCACCGATATTACTTATCAAAAATATAAAGAAAACCACAAGATAAGGTTTAATTCTTTTTTCGTTTATTTTAATAAAGGGTCTAATCAATAGCATTGATGCGCCTGTTGTTCCGATAACATTTGCAATTATCGCCCCGAAAAGAAGGAGCGAAATATTTAATAACGGTGTTGCTTTTTTATCCACCTTAATCATTATACCGCCGGAAGCGTAAAAGAGAGAAGCCAGCAATGCAATAAAGGAAAAATACTCTGCGGCGGTATGCAACAAACTATGAAAATCTTTTAACACCACAAGATAATATGAGGCCGTTATTGCTCCCAACAGCAAAGCTACTTTGGGATAATGGTGTTCCCAAAAATGTTGATACATAATAGGACCGGTTGCTATCATTGCCAACAATACAATAAAAGGAATAACCATAAAAGTATTGGGTAATTGATGCTCTCCTTCCGCTTGATGAGTTTCTTGTACTATTTCGGTTTTTGAGGTATGGTTTGCATCCTGAGCAACAATTTTATTTGTTGCGGCAAAAGAGAGCAATGTTACAATAAATAGGATTACTATTTTTTTATTCATCCGAAATTCTCCGTATTAAATTTAAGGTGTATTTCTATATATCATTCTGGGGAAAGGAATTGTTTCACGCAAATGGTCTATTCCGCAAATCCATGTAACGGTTCGTTCAAGTCCAAGCCCGAATCCGGAATGAGGCACAGAACCGTACTTACGCAAATCCAAATACCATTTAAAGAAATCGACCGGAAGATTATGCTCTTTAATTCTGCTCAACAGAATATCGTAATCATCTTCCCTTTGACTGCCGCCGATAATCTCTCCGTAACCTTCCGGAGCAAGAACATCAACGGCAAGGGCAAGTTTTTCGTTTTCCGGATCTCGTTTCATATAAAAAGCTTTTGTTTCCGCAGGATAACGGTGAACCATAACCGGTTTATCAAATTGGCTGGAAATTATTGTTTCGTCGGCTGCTCCGAGGTCATCTCCCCAAGTAAATTCGTGCCCTTGTTTTTTTAAAATATTTACGGCTTCGTCGTACGAAAGACGGGGGAACGGACGTTTTATATTTTCCAACTTGGAAAGGTCTCTTTCCAAAATTTCGAGTTGGGGTTTCATATCTTTTAAAACCGTTTGAACAATATATTCCAAAAATTCTTCTGCCAAATCCATATCATCATCCAAATCGTAAAATGCCATTTCAGGCTCAACCATCCAAAACTCGGTTAAATGACGACGTGTTTTTGATTTTTCGGCACGGAATGTTGGACCGAACGTATAAACTTTACCGAGAGCCATTGCACCGGCTTCGGCATAAAGTTGTCCTGATTGAGTCAAGTAAGCTTTACCCAAATCGAAGTATTCCATTTCAAATAATGTTGATGTTCCTTCACTTGCATTCGGAGTGATAATAGGCGGATCAAAAAGAGTAAACCCTCGCTCGTCAAAAAAATCTCTGATTGCTTTAACAATTCTGTGACGAATTTTCATAATTGCCACTTGTCGTTTTGAGCGTAACCACAAATGCCTATTGTCAATCAAAAATTCTATTCCATGTTCTTTAGGTGTAATAGGGTAATCTTCCGAAGTTCCTATTAATTTTACATTTGTCGCATCAAGTTCATATCCGCCTATTGCACGCGGTTCTTCTTTAACCGTCCCTGTAACTTCGTACGATGCTTCTTGGTGAAGAGAATCGGCAATTTCAAAAACTTCGGGGGTAACATTCCCTTTAAAAACTATACATTGTAAATAACCTGTACCGTCTCTTAAAATTAGGAATTTTACTTTGCCGCTTGAACGCTTATGATATAGCCATCCTTTTAATGTTACTTCTTCTCCAACATGTGCTGATAAATCTTTGATATAAATTTCGGGTCTCATAATTCTTTGAATTTTGTTTAAAAAATATTATCGCTAAATATAATTAGCGACTTATGAAAATCAAAATAATTGGTTGGTTTAAGTAAAAATAAATTAACTTAGGGCAGCAAAATTTTTTAAAATCTTTTCTCCGTTTATGCCGGATTTTTCGGGAAGGAATTGAACGCCGTAAAAATTATCTTTTATTACAACGGCAGAAAAACTTTCATTATTATTAACCGCGGCTACCGTTGAATGATTAGGTTCTACATAGTAATTATTTTCAAAATAGAACTCGGAGTTATCCTTGATACCGGCAAACAATTTATTCTTTTGTGTACATACAACATTATGCCAGCCGTTTAGTAATCCCTCCTTTTTATTCGTTAAAATTTCAGCCGGAAAAATTCCCAGGCAAGCAATAGCATCAAATTTTTCACATAATAATTCCATTCCCAAAGAAATTCCCAACACCGGTTTTTTTAGTATACGGATAAAACTGAATAGATTCAGTAAATGTAATCTTTTTACCGCTTTGGATAAATTTTGAGCATCGCTAATAATTATTCTATCGGATGCAATTATTTCGCTCTCTTTCTTTGTTTTAATATAAGCTATGTCCAGCTTTTCCAATTTGTTAATTAACTCGGAAGTGTTGTTTATTCCATAATCTATTATACTAATCATAAATCACATAATTGTTATTTATCCATTAAACACAAGCTTAATATATTTGCAAATTATTTAGAAATTTTTTTTAAAAATTACAATATTTAACCCAATTTACAAAACAAAAGTATTCCCGAATATCCGACTTGCTACACTTGCCAAGGGAAAATAAGTTAAAAGAAAAGCTACATGGAAAAACATTAAAACAATCACAAATGAAAAAAATAGAAAATTCCCTCACGAAAAACACTTTGGTTTTATAACCAATCTTTTGCAACCAAATCCAAAAGATGTTGATAGGTATCTCTATTAATATTTTCTATCTCTGTTTTCCGTGGAATTGCTTCGTAAGCCGGTAAGATATCATGCAGGGTAACCGGTAATTTAATTTTCAATTTGTTCTCCCATTTATCAATCCATTTTTGCGGAAGTTTTTCGGGCAAAGGGATATTGTTTACAAGTAAATAGAGCAAAGTCCAGATACGCGGTGTTGCCGTAAAAGAATAACCGCCACCCAAAGTAAAAAGAAGGCGGCCATTGCAACTTAAATCAGCAAGATGAATTACCTCATTATAAATTTTTTCGAAATCTTGAACTGTAAGTAATAAGTCCGCAAGCGGGTCGGAAAAATGGGGATCGGCACCGGATTGGACAATCAGCACATCCGGCCGAAACCAAGCAAGAGCGGGAGCAACAATCTTTTGAATACCTTCCATATAGGAATCTCCTTCGGTGAAAGGTTCTAAAGGCACATTTAATTTTAACGAACGCCCCATCCCTTGCCCCAACTCATATACTGAACCGGACCCGGGAAAGAGAAACTCCCCCGATTCATGAAATGAAATAGTCATAACATTTTCATCGGAATAAAAAATTTTTTGAACTCCGTCGCCGTGATGCACATCCAAATCGAGATAAGCCACATGCCAACCGGCATTCGTCATCTCTTTAATTGCCACAGCCAAATCGTTATAGATACAAAAGCCGGAAGCTGTTGAAGGTTGTGCATGATGAAGCCCACCACCGAACTGAATTACTTTCTTTTCTTCCTCGCTCAAAAGCAATTGTGCGGCAAGCAAAGTTCCCCCCACATGGTACCTTGCGCCTTCTGCCATTCCTATTATGATAGGGTTATCTTGGGAGCCAAAACCGTATTTTTCAAAATCAGAAACATCTTTCCCCATACTCAGCCTCTCTACCGTTTCAACATATTTTTTAGAATGAACACTCTCCAATTTATCTATGTTTACGGCTTGAGGTTCCGAATAGTTAAAATCTATTCCCAACAGCGTTAATAAATCAATTACCATTTCAACTCTGAGCGGACTAAAAGGGTGTTCGTCCCCTAAGTTATACAAGCTGTATTTAGGGCTGTAAATTATTCTACACATGATATATGAGGTGGCCACAATACTTCAAAATCGGAATCGCAAATAGCGGAAGCCAATTTTCGTATTTCCATTGTATTAACTCTTAAAATAACTCGCACATTTCCGTTTGGCTCCGTATAGGACAAAACGGAAAGAATGTTTACTCCTTTATCCGCCAATATTTTTGAGAGCCGTGCAAGTTCACCTGATTTATCGGAGACACGTACATCAAGGCGACCGCTGGGCTTATCCATACCGGTTAAAATCAACATTGCGTCCAAAACATCAATACCGGTAAGTATTCCGACCAACTTATTATTTTCAACAACAGGTAAAGAACCTATTTTACTTTCGCGCATTATACGTATTGCCATTCCGATAGGATCTGACGGATGTACGGTAAAAACAGAGGTTGTCATAACATCTTTTACGGGCACTTGCGGATCAAAAGGATGTTCGGCCAGTTTGCTTGTTGCCAAACGTAAATCCCTATCGGTAATTATTCCAATAAGTTTTCCATTTTCCAATACAGGCAAATGACGAATTTTATTTTGCATCATTACTTTATATGCCTTGTTTAAACTTGCTTCGGGATTAATTGTAATCAAATCCGAATTCATTATTTCTCTTATTAACATTTCTCCTCGTCTGCTTTTAGTAAACCGGCCTTTCGTATTTACCGAGTTTCAAAATGATTTTCTCGGCGGTTAAAAATATTTCTTCATCACGAATAATAATTTTTGCTTCCAATTGCCAAAGCCACGGAAGTTCCTCTATCATTTGGGATATTCTTCCCAACACGTCTTTAACACAAATCTTTTTTTCGCATTTAAGTTCTTCAATGGTTTCTTCAATATCGCTTTCAGTTAGCGGGGTAATTCTAATTATTTCCTCGCCGGAAAATTTTTTGATTTTAATTAGCGGACCGAAAAGTTTATCCGGCACAACGGAAATTTCTAATTTACTCTCGGTCGAATTAATTCCATTATCGATATTTAAACGAAATAGATTGAAAACAGTTTTGGCATCTTCGGTTTTAAGTTTAATAGTTTTTTCGTCCGTTTTGTTATTTTCTATAATTCCTTGAATAAGTTTACGGGCTTTGTTAGCATCAACATCATCATACCATTGTAATTTACCGGCGGGTCTTTTTTTGAATGCAACATACTTTACAATTTTTCCTAAAGCTCGTGCAGCGGCTTCCGGGAACCTGAATGCGGGAAATGTACGCTCGTTTTTGTTGTCATCAGTTAAAGTTACGGCTCCTGTTTTTCCTGTTAAACACAATATAACCGTTTTCTTTTTCCCGGCAACCGATTCCGCCTCCTGTACACCTTTCAAAATTGCGGCGGCAACGGGCTGAGAGCTACAATTACCGACACATGCATAACCCACTAACAGTGCGTCAATATTATCATCAATTAAAGCATCCCTTACAGCAGTCCGATAATTTTCGGGTTGAGTAAATGCACCCAAATCATTAACCGCATTTTCGCCCAAGTTAATTCCGTTTGATTCGCAAGCATCGGCAAAAATTGTTGTCATACCCGAAGAGTTTGCAATTATTGACGCCCTGTTTCCCTCCGGCAGTTCTTGACTTGAAAGTACAAGAGCAATATGAAATAACTCTTCAATTGTTTCCGTAACAATAACACCTGTTTGAGTAAAAAGAGCTTTTACAATATTTATTTCGCCGGAAAACAATCCCGATGTTTTAGCCTCCACACGTTTCCTTCCTATATTACTCTTTGCCGTTTTAACGCAAAGAATCGGTTTTTTGTAAGACATTCGTCTTGCAATACGTGTAAACCTCCTCGGGTTACCGAAAGTTTCCAAATAGAGCATTACCATTTTCGTATCGGGGTCATCTTCCCAATAAAGGAGCAAATCGTTTCCCGAAACATCCGCTCTGTTACCGGCGGAAACAAAAGTAGAAAATGTTATACCTATTTCGGAAGCATAATTCATAATTACCAATCCAAGTGCGGCGGAATGAGAAAAGAAAGCAACATTTCCGTATGATGTAATTCCGGAAGCCAAAGATGCATTCAACTTTACATCGGGATTTGTGTTTATCACGCCCAAACAACTTGGGCCTACCAAACGCACGCCTTTTGCTTTTACAAGTTTTACCAATTTTGCTTGGCGTGCTTTCCCTTCATCACCTGCTTCAGAAAATCCTGCGGAAACTACAATAAGTCCCTTAGCCCCGTTTTTTATTGATTGATACGCAACATCGTAAACCGCTTCGGCAGGAACCGCAATAACTGCAAGGTCAATTTCTTCAGGAAGTTCTTTTACCGAAGCAAACGCTTTAACACCGTTAACGGAATTAGCTTGCTGATTAATAGGGTAAACCGTACCGCTAAACCCCGCATTGATAATATTTTTAAATAAGATGGTACCTATCGAATTTTCATCTTTGGAAGCACCGATAACAGCAATACTTTTAGGATGAAGAATTGCACGTAAAGAATTTGCAACAGCAAAACGTTCGCGAAGATTTGCCCGCTCCCACATTGCCGCAGCGCCATTTACCGGTAATTCAACATGCACCGTATCGGAATGCCAAACCTGATGACTTTCGAAACCGGAATTTTTAAAAACATTAATCATCGATTGATTTTCGGGAAGTACCTCGGCTTCAAATTCAACGTACCCGTTGGCCGCGGCAAGTCCGGCTAATCTTTCCAACAGCAACGTGCTAATGCCCAGCCCTTGGTAGTTATCTTGAATCAGAAAAGAAACTTCGGCGGTTTTGCCGTTACCGATTCCGTTGTAATTTCCTATACCAATAATTTCACGTGAATCGTCTTCTCCGGTTAGAGCTACAATACATCCATCTGTTTTAGAATTCCCAAAACACAAGCTGTTAATTAGTTCATCCGATACTACGGATAGAGAAGCCATAAAACGCATTCTCAGACTTTCTTGCGAAATACGATTCATAAATTCACGCAACAACGGCTTATCTTCCGGCTTAACCGAGCGAAGCAAAATTCCAAGTCCGCTTTTAAGTATTACGTATTCACTGTATTCGCTACCTTCGGTTATTATCCTAAACATAATTCCCTTAATTTTATTGGGTATAACATAACGGAAATATTTAAAATAAAAAAGAGGTTCATACACGGAACCTCTTTTAAATTTGTTTTATGCTTGCTTCATTATTGTTTCAACTATTTGGGGATTTGCAAGCGTGGTTACATCCCCGGGATCTTTACCCGCGGCAATAGCCCCTAATACACGTCTCATAATTTTACCTGAACGGGTTTTAGGCATATCCGGAACAATCCAAACCTTACCAGGTTTTGCAATCGGACCAATTTCTTTGGATATTGTATCCGTAA
Source organism: uncultured Melioribacteraceae bacterium (assembly GCA_964617555.1). Taxonomy (GTDB): domain Bacteria; phylum Bacteroidota; class Ignavibacteria; order Ignavibacteriales; family Melioribacteraceae; genus 1-14-2-50-31-20. The sequence continues at coordinate 13,277 of CAZTYP010000042.1, forward strand.
CTTTTTGAGCCAATGCATCGGAAGGTTCAATGCCCGGTTTAAGAGAAACAAATACATGAGGCTTTACCCCTTTAATCGGGTCAGGCACGGGAACAACGGCAGCTTCTCCGACTTCCTCAACCATTAACGCAGCAGATTCAAGTTCTTTTGTTCCGAGACGATGCCCGGCAACATTAATAACATCGTCAATTCTGCCAAGAATTCTAAAGTACCCGTCAGGAGCTTCAACGGCTCCGTCACCCGCAAAGTAAGGCCAATCGCGCCAATCTTTACTTTCGGAATTCTTATTATACCGTCTGTAATATTGATTTACAAAGCGTTCATCGTCTCCCCAGATGGTAAGCATTCTGCCGGGCCAAGGATTACGAATAACAATATTACCTGCTTTGTTACTGCCGGCAGGAAGAGGGTTACCTTCTTCGTCCAATATTGCAGGATATATTCCAGGAACTCCGGGCCCCGCACTTCCGGGTTTCATTTTATGAATGGCGGGAACCGTTGAACAGAGAAATCCTCCTGTTTCGGTTTGCCACCATGTATCTACAATAACAGCTTCCTTTTTGCCTACAACTTCATAATACCAACGCCAAACATTAGGTTCAATGGGTTCCCCAACTGTTGTCATGTGCTTAAAATGATAATCATACTTTGCAGGTTCGTCTGCACCTACTCTACGCAAAGCACGTATTGCCGTAGGCGAAGTATGGAAAATATTAACATTTAATTCCTGTGCAACACGCCATGGTCTTCCTGCATCGGGATAAGTAGGCACACCTTCAAAAATAACGGATGATGCCGCTAAAGCAAGCGGACCGTACACAATATAAGAATGGCCTGTAATCCAACCGATATCTGCCATACACCAATATACATCTTCGGGGTGGATATCTTCTATATATTTGGAAGTACCGGTAACGTACGACATATATCCACCGATAGAATGTTGAGCTCCTTTGGGTTTACCGGTTGTACCCGAAGTGTACATCAAAAAGAGGGTATCGTTAGATTCCATGCTAACAGGCTCAACTTTTGCAAATTTAAAATCTTCAAGAATATCGTTCACAAACACATCACGTCCTTCAACCATAGGGGTTTTCGAAGAATATTTACCCCGATACCGTTGCCAAACAAGAACTTTCTCCACTTCCACACCGTCCTTTGCTGCTTCCGCACAGGCTATGTCCGCTTTTTCTTTATGATCTAACAAAGTACCTCCGCGATAGTATGCGTCCATAGTAATTAAGTATTTGCTTTTGGCATCAACAATTCTATCGGCACAAGCCTTACCTGAAAAACCAGAAAAGACTTGGGAATGGATAACACCCAAGCGGGCACAAGCTAACATGGTAATAGGAAGTTCAACAACCATAGGCATATGCAAGGTAACGGTGTCCCCCGCTTTCAATCCGCAGTAATCGCGCAGCATTGCGGCAACTTCGTTAACTCTGTTATATAATTCTTGATAAGTCATGTGAACAACAGGCTCATCTTCTGGCTCGGGCACAAAATGTAACGCCGTTTTATTTTTGTATTTATCCAAGTGCCTATCAATACAATTATAACTTGCGTTAAGTTTTCCGCCGACAAACCATTTATAAAACGGAGGATTATCAGAATTCAAAACCCTATCCCATTTTTTATCCCAATCCAACATTTCAGCATATTCCTCAAAACAATTCGGGAAATTTTCTTCAGCAAATCTTTCAAACACAGAATTATCTTTTAAATTTGCCTGTTTAACAAATTCGGGGTTCGGTTCAAAATATTCCTCTTCTTTCCAATGAACGGCAATCTGCGATTCACTTACTTCATCGGTCTTTTTTTTGTTTTCATCAGACATAAATCTTCTCCTTTGTTGTTAACACTGATAGTATTATATCTTATTTAATTCAATTGTAATCCCGTTTTGCTTAAATAATTTGAATATTTTTTGATTTGTTTATCGAAACAGAATAATAAAAAAATTTAATCTTTTTATATTAACAAATATCAATTCGTTTGTCAATTTTACAGTTAACAATAAAGGAAAAAGAATAGATTCATTTTCGTATATTTGCTTTTCAAAAAATATTACAAAAAATTATTATGAAATTATTCCTTATTTATTTAGTGCTGTGCACCGCCGTTTTTTCGCAGAACCATATTGACCACACCAAACTACGTTCCGAATTTGCTTTACAAAAAAGCAAAGAAAAATTCAAAACAGAATTAGATAATAAAATAAAATCCGTATTTGCTTCGCCTCTTAACAGAAACAACGAAAAATCTTGGAGGAAAGTTTTTAAAGAGATTGGTTTGCTATTGTATAAGAACGAAGAAATTTACAAAGGGCTTGAAAAAGCTGCAGGATATGTAATAAGCGGGAGCGAAAAATTTAAGCTCTCTTTTATGGAAACGGTTATTACCCTTTATCCAAGCGACTTTGATGATACAGCCGACACACTTTTTGCCACCACAAAAAATCCTACGCTCTTTGCATATTTGGTTCATTATTATTTGAATAAAAATATTGAAGATAAAAATTATTTTGTGAAATTAATTAAAAAGAGATTTCATAAATATGAAACTATTCCTCAACTGAAATTTTTATTGTATAATTTACAGAAGGACAGTGTAAAAACACCTCCGTTGCAAGAACTTCTTTCTCATAATTTTATGAAAGGAGAAACAATTATTTATACATTGCAACGCAAAGACAGACGTTATCCGGGGATAACCATCATAAAATCTCCCGACGGAAAATTTGTAAGGGAGAAAAACGATTCTATTTTTTATGTAAAACAATTAGCACTTTCCGTTACCAACTTGCCGGGCTATTTAAGCCAGGGGAATACTCCGGAAGGAATTTTTTCTATCGTCGGTTTTTATAATTCACCCACTCCCTCAATTGGCCCGACAGCAGCAGTGCTTACACGCATACCGTTTGAAGTACCTACTAAATTATGGTACCACAATTCCGTAAAAACCAACTATTGGAACATTGCAGATTATAAATCTTTATTGCCGGAAACTTGGCAAAATTACCTTCCGATGTACGAAGCGTTTTATGCCGGTAAAACCGGACGAAGAAAGATTGTAATGCACGGTTCGGTTGACGATTTGAGTTTTTACAAAGGATTGCCTTATTATCCGCTTACACCCTCGAAAGGATGCTTGACTACAATCGAATTATGGGACGAAAAAACAGGACAAAATATTCGCAGCGATCAAGCAAAATTAATGAATGCTTTTTTTTCGACAAAAAAATTAACCGGTTTCCTTATTGTTGTTAATATTGATAATAAGAAGATGCCGGTTACAATTGATGAAATTTTGCCTTACATTACTAATTATTAATTTGATTTATTTCTTATTTCTTGCCAAATTAATGCAGAAGCACCAAGTATTGCAGCATCACTTTCGGGTAAACCTGATTTAATTAATTTAATTTTTCCTTTATGAAATTGCAGCAGATTATTTTCCATGCTTTTGCGTGTCGGTTCAAAAAGCACATCGCCTGCTTGTGCCAAACCACCGAAAATTACAATAGCCTCGGGACTTAGCAAAGCAACAACATCGGCTAATGCCTCGCCAAGCAGTCTTCCTGTATATTTAAATGCAGACATTGCAATTTTATCTCTCTTTTTTGCCGCTTCGTAAATTTGTTTTGCCGTTAAGTTATTATAAGAAATATCACGTAAAATACTTTCTTCCCTAGAAGTGGCAAGCAATTCAAATGCAGTACGTTTTATTCCGGTTGCCGAAACATAAGTTTCCAAACAACCTTTTTTACCGCAACCGCATTTTCTTCCGTCCGGAACAATTGTAATGTGCCCCATTTCGCCGGCTGTACCGCTATGCCCGTAAAGCATTTTTCCATTAACAACAATTCCGCTGCCGAGCCCGGTACCAAGAGTAACTTCAACAAAATTTTTCATTCCTCTTGCGGAACCGAATTCCATTTCGCCAATGGCTGCGGCGTTTGCATCGTTAGTAAGCGCAAAGGGAAGGTTATAGTGTTTTTTCATTGCCGAAGCTACATCCACATAGCCCCAATTAAGATTGGGCGGATTTTGAATTGCACCCGTGTAGTAATTTGCATCGGGAGCACCCATACCTATTCCCACCAACTTATATTCATCGGAATATTGTTTGAATTTATCGTTAAACGCCTCAAAAAGCCGTTCAAATAAATCTTCGGCAGGCTCCATTCCCAACGTCGGTATTGAATCACTAAAAATAATATTCCCTTTCGCGTCAACAATACCGAAAACAGTATTTGTCCCGCCAATATCAATTCCTAATGTTACATCTTTCATAATACTATTTATTCTCCTTTATTAAAAACGGAAACCATTTTTTATAAATTGCGCATCTCCACAAATACTCGATGGGACCGAATGCAAAAAACTTAAACCATAAAACACTAAAACCGATTTGAAATAATAAAATAAATATTGCCAGCAAATATACATCAGTTAACGATAGTTTGCCAAAATATCCGAAAGCAACAATCGGATAGAAAATTACAATTCCTATAGTTGTTTGGCCTATGTAACTTGTTAGAGACATTCTCCCGTAATTTTTTAACAAATTCCAAATAAAAAATTTAGGAAATTTTAATACAAGCAAATTGAGTAACACCATATAGGATATGGCTAAAGTGAATTGTCCTATTTCATGCAAAACCTTATACAGTATATTTCCCCACGTTTTTGAAAATATTGCAATGCTGCCGCCATATTGAATTGAACCGGTTGTAAATAAAATTCCTATAAGAAAAAGTATTGTAAAATTTTTCCACTTGGTTGCAAAATTATGGAAGAAGTTTACTTTATAAAGATAGAAACCCAGTATAAAGAGAGCCAACACTTTAAATGGTCTGCCGGTCGGAATAAAATCGAACCAACGCCAAAGGAGATTATGAAAATTTGTTTTAAATGTTGTAATCAAATCGCCCGATTGAAATCCCCTTACAATATCCAAAGGAGGGAGATCGGGATAAACTTTAAGAGCAATTTTGGGAAGTACCTTAATACTGTCGGCAAAAGTAAACATATAGATAATATCCAGCAATACCGGCATTACAAGTAAAACAAGTGCGATTTTAAAAAGTTTTTCGGTTTCCATATTGCGAAAAAGAATAAACAGAAAACCGATTAGTGCATAAAGCGTTAATATATCCCCCGACCAAATAAGTGCATGGAGCATTCCTATTACAAACAGTAATGCAAGTCTGCGACGATACAAAGGAATAAATCCCGGAGTATCTTTATACTTACTTATCTGCAAAGAAAACCCTATACCGAAAAGAATGGAAAAAATTGTATAGAATTTGGTATCCACAAAATATTTAAGAAGTTTGTATAAAAAAACATCGGAAGAAAAATCTCCGAGTGCTTTTATTTCTTCAATAGGTAAAAATTTTATTCCGCTCCAACTTAAAATATTTGCAAATAAAATTCCCATAAGAGCAAATCCTCGCAAAACATCAAGTACAACAATTCTCTCTTTTTTCGTTACAGGTCTATAATTTGCCGCCATAGTTTCTCCTATCAATTAGTCGGTTTGTTAAAATAGTTTGCCTCCATTGCATCAAAGCGTTTATACTGTTTTATCAAACGTTCCTTAAAATCATTATAATTTTTGTTAGAACTTTCCGTCCATAAAACTTCGGCCATAGCAGACATTCGCGGCAAAGCCATATATTCAACTTGTTTGAAATCCGGCATATATTCCGTCCATACGTTACCTTGCCCTCCAATAATATATTTTTCTTCTTCGCTTTTTATTTCGGGGGAAACAGGGTTAAACGAATAAACTTTTTTAAGCGGAAGATATCCGCCTATTGCCAAAGGTTCGTTTTTCGTATTTTGTATTTGATAATAATCGAAATAACAAAATGCTGTAGGTGTCATTACAACATTATGCTGTTCTTTTGCGGCAGCAATTCCGCCGGTATTACCACGCCACGACATAACAGCTGCATTCGGAGCCAATCCTCCTTCAAGAATTTCGTCCCAACCGATAATTTTTCTTCCTTGTGAATTTAGAAATTTTTCTATCCGTTGAATGAAATAGCTCTGTAATTCGTGCACATCTTTTAACTTCTCTTCTTTTATTCTTGCTTGGCATTCGGAACAATTTTTCCAACGGTCTTTAGGTGCTTCGTCTCCACCAATATGAATATATTCGGATGGGAAAAGTTTCAGAACTTCAGTTAAAACATCCTCCAAAAAATGGAATGTTTTTTCTTTGCCGGCACAATAAATATCTTTTGAAATTCCCCACGAAGTTCGCACTTCGAAAGGGCCTCCGGTACATGACAGTTCCGGATAAGCGGCCAATGCTGCAACGGAATGCCCCGGCATTTCAATTTCAGGTACTACGGTAATAAACCTATCGGCAGCATAATTAACTACATCTTTAATTTCATCTTGTGTATAAAAGCCGCCATACCTTTTACCGTCAAATTTTTGCGAAGTATTCTTTGAAGGATGCCCTATAATTGTCTCCTTTCTAAAAGCTCCTATTTGAGTGAGTTTGGGATACTTTTTTATTTCAATACGCCATCCCTGATCTTCCGTTAAATGCCAATGGAAAACATTCATTTTGTGCATTGCCAAAAAATCGAGATATTTTTTAATATCCTTTACCGGAAAGAAATGCCTTCCCACATCAAGATGCATACCTCGCCATTTGAATTTGGGTGCATCCGTTATTTCCACAAATGGAATTTCCCATGTGTTTCCGTTATTTTTTTTATTTCCGTATACTTCCGGAGGCAATAATTGCAATAAAGTCTGAACTCCATAAAAAAGCCCTGCGTAATCTCCTGTAATTACAATTTTGTTTTCATTAACAGAGAGCTTATACCCTTCATTACCATATTTTTTATCCTCAACTTTCTGCAGTAAGATAATATTTTTACTTTCCCTTTCGGATTTTACCTTGGGAACATATCCTAACATTTTCATTTTGGAAATTAGATAGTTTGCTGTTTTTTTTACCTCAGGTAAATTATCGGCTACAACTATCTTTGTTGAATTTGAAATTAAAAATTCTCCATTACTAATCTTTATTTTATTCGGCTTGGGAATAATACTCATCGGATTTTCCTCAATTACTTTAGGCATAAAACAAAAATAACTTAATAAAGCCGTTATTAATAATAGCATAAAATTTATTTTTGAATTCATAATGAAGTCTCTTTTTTATAAAAGCTTTATTTATCGAAAATTTTTTTATTAACTTTATAAGGTATTATTATTATAATCAAAATTAAAGGATTCCCATGAAAAATTTAACCGTTCTTATTTTTGCTTTATTAATAGGTTGTCAAAATGTTGAATTTAAAACCACTTTTTCTACTACTCCTAACAAACCGCAAATAAACCAAGAAATAACTATAAAGTATTTACCAGAAAAAACCGAACTTGCCGAAAGTAAAAAAATAGATGCCGTAATATATCAGTACAACACAGATTTAATTTCCGCCACTCAAGTTGAAATGCAAAAAAAAGACAAAGGCTGGCTTGTTAAGTTTTTTCCGACGAAAGAGACAAAAGGAGCAATAATTATTTTTACAGACGGAGAAAAAACGGATGACAACAAATCGAAGGGATATGAAATATTATTATACACAAAAAACGGCAAACCTTTGCCTGAAGCACTTGCAGGTAAAGTTGTTGCACTTGCTCAATGGGGAAGATGGTTCATTGATTTGGATTCCGACAATGAAATTTCCCGTAAGCAATTTGAAGAACTGTTTACAAAATATCCCACTATAAAAGATAAATACTTGGAATTTTATTTATATGTATTAAGCCGTATCGGGACAGAAGAAGCCATGGCTAAACTTGCCGAAGAAGTTGAATCCTTAAAAAGTAAAGAAAAAATTACCGAAGATAATCTGGTTGTTATTTCAAAATATTCCCAACTATTGGGAACCGATGCAAAAAAATATGAAAAATTGCTTCAAACAAAATATCCGAAAAATGAATATGTAGCGGAAATAGCTTTTTCTGAAATACAGCAAAATACCGATAGACCGCAAAAACTCGTGAAAGATTTTTTGAAATATGTAACCGAATATCCCAATGCAAAAAATCTTGATTATTACTCATACAAAATTCTCAAATCACTTTTTGATACCGAGCAAATTGAAGCAGCAATAAAAGCAGTAAAAAAATTAAAAGATATTACACATCCTTATATTTTCCTTTATTCCGCAAATGCATTATTGGAAAACAAAAATAATTTTGATGCTGCTCTTAAAATTATAACGATAGGGAAAAAAGTTGTAACAACCGATAAATTGAAAAAACCGTATTATCTTACAAAAAAACAGTGGGAAAAAGAAAAAGATAATTACTATGCCCAATTATTGAAAACAGAGGCAATAATTAAGAATAAATCCGGCAACATAACCGAAGCACTTAATGCTATTCAAAAAACAATAAATATATTGGGCAATGACGATGTTGAAGCAAACGAGTTATATTCCGGTTTGCTGATTACTTCAGATAAATATGCCAAAGCGAAAGAAGTAATAGAGAATTGCCTGAAACAAAACAAAGCCACTAATAAAATGACCGAATTACTTAAAACAGCTTACACTAAAATTAACGGAAGCGATAAAGGTTTTGACCAATATTTTGCAAAATATACTTCGGCCGCGGAAACTACTTTATTGAAAAAATTAAAGACCGAAATGCTCAACTACCCCGCACCAACTTTCGAATTAAAAAACCTGGATGGAAAAATTGTTAAATTTTCGGATTATAAAGGGAAAACCGTTGTTGTGGATTTTTGGGCAACATGGTGCGGCCCTTGTAAACATTCATTTCCGGCAATGCAAAAAGCAAACAACAAATTTGCAAATGATGATAATGTTCAATTCCTTTTTATTAATGCATGGGAAGATGTTGATAACAAATTTCAAAACGCAAAAGATTTTATAACAGCTAACAATTACAAACTAAATGTACTTATTGATGAAAAAGACGAAGTAATAAATAAATTTAAGGTTACAGGAATTCCGACAAAATTTGTTATAGGTCCCGATCAAAATATCAAATTTAAAAGCGTAGGTTTTTCGGGCACAAATGATGAACTTATTAAAGAACTTTCTGCCATGATTAAATTAGCTTCGGATAAATAGTTTTTTTTTTACAATGTGGACGTACAATTTGCGTCCACTTAATATTATCAAAAAAAAGAGCGGCTACATATAATTGCAACCGCTCCTTATCAACTAACAGAGGTGTTAGAACTATGAAGCTTTCTTTCCCAAGAAAGTCTTCATAAACAGATCAACAAAAATAGTTATACCACCTAAAATCATTAATGAATCGGGAAGTATTCTAAACCACATCCATCCTTGTACAACTTCGATTGCTTCTCGGGTTCTGGTGTAATAATATCCTATCTCGGCGGCAACTCTTGTTTGCTCCAAACCAATCATCAATGTAGGCAAAGCAAAAAGTAAAACACCAATTGTTAAAGACCAAAATCCGATTTTACTCAATTTGTCATTCCATTCCCAACCGTTAGCCATTGCATTAGCACGGGAAGTCATATATAAAAATGCAATTGAGATATACCCGAAAGCACCAAGTAATGCCACGTGACCGTGAGGCATAATTAAATACGTACCGTGAGAATAGTAAGAGATTGTAGGGGTGTTAATAACCATTCCGAAAAATCCGGCACCTATCCAATTTAATATTGCGGAACCAGAAATCCACATAAACGGTGTACTGAATTTGTTTTTATTACCGGCCTCTCTTTGCTCGCGATAATTTTTCCATGCTTCAATAATCATTAATGCTAACGGAAGAGGTTCTAGTGCCGAAAAAATTCCTCCTATTGCAATCCAGTACTCATCAAGTCCTTGCCAAAAATAATGATGACCAACACCGAGTGTGCCTGACATCATAATTAAGAAAAGTTCAAAGAACATTGTTCTTTCTGCTGTTTTTTGAGAAATCAATCCAAGTGAAACCGTCATAAATGCAATAACACCGGCGGCAAAAAGCTCGAAAGTCAATTCTACCCATAAGTGAATTACCCACCAACGGTAGTAATCATCAACGGTAAAATTGGGCATAACTTTATGAACAGGCATCATTCCGGCAATATACAACGTTGCAATACCGAAAGCCGACCAGATAATTGTGCCAACCAACGGATTATTAGTAGCCGATTTTTTAATTAATGTAATAATTAATAGGAACCAGAAAACCAAACCTACCACAAGCCCGATATCCCAAACACGTCCTAAGTTAAGAAGTTCGCGACCTTCGTTACCTAACCAAAACCAAACATCTCTCATTTGCCCGGTTGCTCCCATATATAAACCGATTACGGAACCAACTGCAATTACCAATAACGCTCCCCATAAAACATCCACTAACCATGGGAATTTATGATCTTTATTGGCAACCCAAGGTGCAATTAGCAATCCACCTACTAACCAACCTACGGCAACCCAAAGTATTGCCAGTTGCGTATGAATGGAACGAATAACGTTAAACGGTAAAAGGCTTTGAGAAAAAACAAAGTTTTTTGTAGGTTCTGCATAAAGGTGTGCAAGATAAGCTCCTAAAAAGAGTTGAACAACAAAAAGTAAACTAACAATAGGAACATATTTTAAAAGTTTTTTTTGAGATTTGAATAGTGATGTAACTTTTAATGCAGGCGATAATTTTTCATTTTCATCTTTTTTGAAAAGATACTCGTATGATAAGAAAATTACGAAAATGGTTAATGCCCATAAAAGCAAAAATTCCCATAAAGAAACTATGTGATTATTATAAGCTGCATCTTGATCTACCAACGGTTCTTTCGGCCAATTGTTAGACCAAGTTCTCTCCTCTCCTACTTTTCCTTCGGTTCCCGGACGAATTGTAGAAGCAACCATTTGCGACCAATCTACAAAAGCTGCAATTTTTTCCGCTTCTTCCGGAAGAATAACTCCACCGGGAAACGCTCTCTCTTTATCACCGTTTACAAGCATCTCTTTTAACAATTCAACATTTTGTTTATAAGCAGCAGCCGAAGCATCAGTATAAACCACCTCGCTTTCAACTAATTTTGTTTGTTGATGGAAATCTTCCTTTACACGTGCTTTTACCGCACCTCTTTCCATTTCGTTTAAATCTTTTTCGGATTTACCATAAAGTTGCTGTGCATAATATTCATATAAAAATTCAGCTCTGTGATGGAAAAAATCCGTAGTAAAATCGGGCCCCATATATGCCCCCATACCAAGCATGGTACCCCAATCCATTAAATCGAATTCTTGAAAATATCCTTTCCCTTCAACAACATCATCATAAGTATAAAGAACTTCTCCGGAGGCAGATTTAACTTCTTTAGGAATTGGCGGCACTTCTTTCTGCAAATTTGCAGTAAAATAGATTAACGCCGCAACCATAATAATTGCTATGAACCAAAAACTGACGTAAAGCCCTTTTTTGCTCATAAATTTGTCAAGTAATGTTTCCTTCATAAAAGTTACTCCTATTTTATATAATGTATAATTAAATTAGACCGAATATCCTAATATAAAAGTTTTTCAATAATTACACAATAAAAAAAGAATATAAATTCCGATTTTATTTATTTTGTTTCAATATCACAAAAAAATGTTTAATAACCTTTTATCATTGTAGGAATAATAGACGTGCACATTGTTTTAACAAATAACAAAAGGGTTATTATTTTTAAATACTTCACTTCATGTTTCAACATATTTATTGTTGTTATCGCTTTTACCCTACTTTATAAGTTAAGTAATAAAAAGTAATTATCTGTTATGCAAAAAAAAAGTTAAGATATCCTATTATATTTTATAATCATAAAAAAAATAAAAAAAATATATGAAGATATTTTTTTTTGTATTATTTTTAGAATAACGAAAAAGTAATTGTTATTTACTTATGCTATAGATATTAATTATTTATTAACGGCAAAAAGGTCTGTTTATGAGGAAGTTAATTTTTGTATTGTTAGCAATTGCTATCATTGTTGTTGTGGCGCTTAATTCCTTTTCCGACAAAACGTATCACCCAGAACAAATTGTAAGTCTGAAAGAGAAATTTTCCGAAAAGCCACCAAAAATTGTAGATCACAGCAAATTTGCTGTTCTGCAAAAAAAATTCAAAACCCCTCAAGAAGTTACCAAAACATGTATTTCGTGCCATACTGAACGCCACAAGGAAGTGATGGCTACATCGCACTGGCAATGGGAAAGACCGGATTACATTGCCAGAAAAGGCATTGTTTATCTTGGTAAAAGAAACATTATTAATAACTTTTGTATAGGGGTTCAAACAAGTGTAAAAAGTTGTGCAAAATGTCATATCGGTTACGATATGAAAGAAGACGGTTCTTCTTACAAAAAACCGGAAAACGTTGATTGCCTTGTTTGTCATGATAACTCCAACACATACGTAAAAGGACCAAATATGGCGGGCAACCCCGCACCAAGTGTTGATTTAACAAAAGTTGCTCAAAGTGTCGGAAGAACTTCACGCGATAATTGCGGTGTATGTCACTTTTACGGCGGCGGCGGTAATGCGGTTAAACATGGAGATTTAGATAATTCGATGTTTCATCCCGATAGAAAAATTGATGTACACATGGACGAAGCGGGGCCGAATCTTGTATGTTCGGATTGTCATAAAACAGAAAATCATGTTATTGCCGGAAGACTTTATTCCATAGCCACTACAAACACGAAAAGAGCCGCTTGCGAAGATTGCCATACAAGCACACCACACGCCGAAAGCATTTTAAATGAACACACCGTTAAAGTTGCTTGTCAAACTTGCCATATTCCAATATATTCTAAAGAACGCTCTACTAATTTATATTGGGATTGGTCAACGGCTGGCGAATTAAGAGACGGTAAGCCGTTTATGGAAGAAGATTCACTCGGCAACCATATTTATAAATCTATTAAAGGCAGTTTTACTTACGGAAGAAAATTAGTTCCGGATTACGTTTGGTTTAACGGAACCGCCGACCATTATTTGCTTGGAGACGAAGTTCAAGATACAACAAAACCGGTTGTTCTTAATCCATTACACGGTTCTTATGCCGACGGTAAAATTATTCCCGTTAAAATTCACATTACCAATCAACCTTTCGACCCTGTAACAAAATTAATAATTCAACCTCATCTTTATGCCGATAAAAAAGGTGAAGGTGCTTATTGGAAAGATTTTGACTGGAACGCTGCAAACAAAAGCGGTATGGAAGCTATCGGGTTACCTTATAGCGGTAAATATACATTTATCAAAACCAAAATGTATTGGCCGCTAAATCACCAAGTTTCTCCGGAAGATGAAGCCCTTAAATGTACGGATTGCCACACAAGAGAAAATAGTCGCTTAGCCGGTTTAACCGATTTTTATATGCCGGGCAGAGATGCTAACCCTTGGGTGGATAATTTAGGAGTACTTATTCTGTTGCTTACACTTGTAGGAGTTTTAGGGCACGGAGCTTTAAGAATATATTTTACACGAAAACAAAAATAACAAGGTGATATTGAGATGAAAACAGTATATATGTATAAAGCTTTTGAAAGATTTTGGCATTGGACTCAAGCACTTTTAATTATTTTTCTGATAATTACCGGTTTCGAAGTCCATTCTTCTTTTGAATTATTCGGTTACGAAAATTCCGTTATTTTTCACCGATACGCGGGCTATGCCCTCGGTGTTCTTTATATTTTTGCAGTATTTTGGCATTACACCACCGGTGAATGGAAACAATATATTCCTACAACCAAATTCCTAAAAGAACAAATAATTTATTATATGTCGGGCATTTTTAAAAACGAACCCCATCCAACAGTTAAAACAGTGGATAATAAACTTAATCCTTTACAACGCTTGGCTTATTTAGGATTGATGATTTTTTTAGTTCCATTAATGCTTGTTACCGGATTACTTTATGTTTTTTACAGATATCCCGACGGACAAAATATAAACAGTTTAAATGTTGCCGGGCTTGAACCCATAGCAATACTTCATACAATAGGTGCTTTTGCTATTTTGGCTTTTTTAATCGGACATCTTTATTTAACCACCACCGGCCATACGGTTCTTGCAAATATTAAAGCAATGATTACCGGCTACGAAGAAATTGAAGAAGAAAACATTGACGACAATAAAAATTAAGGTATAAAATCATGAACGAAACAAAGTATATGAACCCGTATCTTGCCGGATTTTTACTTGGACTTCTAATTGTGGTTGCGGTATTTATTGCCGGCGAAGGACTGGGGGCAAGCGGTGCGGTTAAAGGAGTTGTTATTTATGCAATGGATAAAGTTGCTCCTTCCCATACCGAAAATCTTGAATTCGCAAAAAGTTATTTAAAATCTCACCCCGAAGGAGCTCTTAAATCATGGTTAATTTTTGAAATTTTAGGTGCTTTAATAGGAGCTTTTATTTCCGGCTCAATCTATAACCGCCTTAAACTTTATGTTGAACACTCCCCCGGAATTACTTCCAAACAAAGAATTATTGCAGCTTTAATTGGAGGTACACTCTTCGGAATAGGTTCACAATTTGGCCGAGGTTGTACAAGTGGTGCCGCACTTAGCGGTATGTCGGTTTTTTCTACCGGAGGTATCTTTACAATGATTGTTATTTTCGGTACCGGATATATTGTTGCATACTTTTTTAGAAAACTTTGGATTAACTAATAATTGAGAGAGAATGATGGGACCTTTAGTACCAGATTTTATAAATCATGATTTAAATTTAATTTTTGCCTTTTTTATTGGCATGGGATTCGGATTTTTATTGGAAGCAGCCGGTTTCTCTTCTTCAAAAAAATTAGCCGGTGTTTTTTACGGTTACGACTTTACCGTAATAAGAGTATTTTTTACCGCAGGCGTTACGGCAATGGTTGGTATATTAGCTCTTTCTCATTACGGATTGTTAGACATGGACTTGATTTACATCAACCCTCTATACCTTTATTCCGCTCTGCTCGGCGGTGTAATAATGGGGCTTGGGTTTATCATAGGCGGCTTTTGCCCCGGAACAAGTATGTGTGCTTCCGTAATAGGCAAAATTGACGCCATGGCTTTTGTGGCAGGCATTATGCTTGGAATATTTATTTTTATTGAAGGATATCCCGCTTTTGTAGATATTTATAAAGGAGCAAACTACGGTATTCCGCAAGTTTCCGATACATTAAATATTCCGTTGGGACTTTTTGCCTTCCTTTCCATAATTGTTGCTTTCGGCTCTTATTGGCTGATTGCCGGAATTGAACGAAAGAAAAATAACGGCAACACTTTAGATTACACATCTAAAAAAGGGATGATTGCAATTACTGTTGTTGCTTTGTTTGTCGGAATTTTTGCCGCTACTTTAGAACCTGAAAAAGAAGTTTTATTAAAAGAAGTTAACCAAGCCGGATTTATCAAAAGCCACAAAGATATTAAAACCATTACCCCCGATGAACTTGCACTGCGTTATATTCTGAAAGATAAATCATTGCAAGCCGTCGATACCCGAGATTCAAAAATTTTTAGTAAACTTACTCTTCCTAATGCAGTTAATTTAACATTGGAAGATTTCTTCAGTAACTCATCGGCCAAAGTATTTAACCGAGCAGGTAAAATAAATATTCTGTTCGGGGCAACGGACGAAGATTCCAAAAAGGCGGTTGCACTTGCCAAAGAACTAGGTTATAATAATGTAATAGCTTTGAAAGGAGGATTTAATAATTTCAAAGCACAAATATTAGAGTTCAAAACTCCTAACATTGAAAATTTGAACGATACACAAAAATTCAGGGCTGAAGCTTCACTTATAATGCCTAAATTAATAGAAGCAGCAAAGCCTAAAGTGGTTAAAAAAGTTAAAGTTCGTGCTCTCGGAGGTTGCGGATAATATTTTTATTAATATTCCTTACTATCAAAATCCCGCATTGCTTAAGTTTATAGCGGGATTTTTTTGTAACTTTTGAAAAGTTAACTAATCTAATTACATTTGCAGATTGAATTTGGAGGATTATTAAATGCCAACGTACGAATACAAATGTAAAAAATGCGGAATAACTTTTGAATTATTCCAAAAAATGAGCGATGACCCGATTAAAATTTGCCCCGAATGCGGAGGCGAAGTAAAAAGGTTAATAGGCACAGGGTTGCGACCAATATTCAAAGGGAACGGATTTTATGAAACGGATTATAAATCCAAGAAAAATTCCGGTAAAACAGAAACAAAAAGCATTGCTACAACCACAACTAATAAAAAAGAAACAAATTCCGCACCTGTAAACAACAATACACCAAATACCGAAAATAAAAAATAAAGAAATATATTTATTCAAAAAAAAAGACCTTACGGAATATACCGCAAGGTCTTTTTGATTATTTCAACCAATTTAATCAACTATGCATTTTTAACTATTGCAACAAACGAATCGGCTTTTAAGCAAGCACCGCCAACCAAAGCACCGTCAATATCTTGTTGCCCGATTAACTCTGAGGCATTTTCCGGCTTAACGCTTCCACCGTATTGTATTGTTGTATTTTCGGCTAATGTAACGGAATATAGTTCCGTTAATAAATTTCGAATAAACGCATGAACTTCCTGCGCTTGTTCCGGCGTGGCTGTTTTGCCTGTTCCAATTGCCCAAACCGGCTCATAAGCAATAATAGTACCGGAAAGTTCTTCTTCGGAAATTCCGTTAAGCCCCTCTTTCACTTGTCTTTCAATAACAGCTTTCATCTCTCCGCTTTCTCTTTCTTCGAGTGTTTCTCCAATACAAAAAATAGGAGTAAGATTTTCGGATATTGCTTTTTTTAATTTTTTATTAATTAATTCATCACTTTCACCGAAAATGGTTCTGCGTTCGGAGTGCCCCAGTATTACATATTCACAACCTACGCTTTTAAGCATCTTTGCAGAAATAGCACCTGTAAAAGCACCTGAATCTTCCGAGCACATATTTTGTGCAGCCAATTTGATTTTACTCTCTGCAAGTAACTGCCCTGCTCTGTCTAACGAAGTAAAAGGCGGCGCAATAATTACATCTACATCGTCTCTTTCCTCCAGCTTTGCCTTAATACCGTTTATTAACTCTACCGACTCATTCAAGTCTTTATTCATTTTCCAGTTTCCGGCTACAATTTTTTTTCTCATTTAATTCCTCACTTATTTTTTATTCAACTGCTTCAACTCTTTTAATTTCGGGAACATCTCTCATCAAAGCACGTTCAATGCCCGCACGTAAAGTCATTTGCGACATAGGGCATCCTACACAAGCCCCGGTAAGCCGCACTTCAACAATCCCGTTATCGTTAATAGCAACCAATTCAACATCGCCGCCATCGGCAATAAGATACGGGCGCACGCCTTCCAATGATTGTTTTACTTTTTCTTCAGAGATATTTCCCATATTACTTTTCTCCATAAAAATTTTTATAACTCAATTTCCACATCACTTAG
>CAZTYP010000043.1:0-4562 GCA_964617555.1 uncultured Melioribacteraceae bacterium
ATCAGGGCGCGGGCAATGGCCAGACGTTGCTGCTCGCCGCCGGATAATTGGTGCGGCATTTTATGCGCCTTGGTTTCCAGGCCTACTTTCGTCAGCACTTCCATCATCCGCTCTTCCATCTTCTTTTTGTCTTTCCAGCCGGTGGCCTTCATTACAAACATCAGATTGTCGCGTACATTACGGTCGTAGAGCAGCTGAAAATCCTGAAAAACAATACCGAGCTTACGGCGCAAAAAGGGTATTTGCTTTTTCTTTAGTTTGTGTAAATCATATCCCGCAATCGTGGCTTCTCCTTTTTTTAGGGGAAGGTCGGCGTATAAAACGCGCAACAGGCTGCTTTTACCGCTTCCGGTAACGCCCACCAGATATACAAATTCACCTTTATTTACCGTGAGGTTTACTTCCGACAATACCAGTAAATCTTTTTGGTAAACCGCCACATTCCGTAATTCAATTAATGTATCCACCGTAGTTATTTTATGTTTTCAAGATATTTCATTTCACCGAAACCGATTTTCCCCACACAGTCCTCAATGGCTTTTTCGTATTGTTCCATTTTGTGCCGTGCCAGGCCCTGCTTGATGCGGTCGGCCCGGAAATAGGCCACCAACGTATAAGCGTCGTCCCGTATCTGCAAATAATCAGGTATTTTTCCGCTGCCTTTTATCTTCATCAAATACATAAATTCCCGATTTTGATTTCAATGCACGAAGGTAATGATTTTATATAATGTGTTGCTTTTGATATTTGAGAAATTAAAACGAGAAATTATCTAAAAAATTTAATGTTATTTGAATAACATATAAAGAAAATGTATATCTTTGTCATGTTATTAACCTATTATATGAAGTATATACGTAGATGCGCATACCCTTTTAACCTAAAAACCTAAACCGATGGAAAAATATGTATCAGTTGCCGTGAAATGTACCCATTGCCGGGCCAGTTTAATGGATGAAGATTTTATTCTGAATGGCAAGCCTTCCATAAGACTTATCGTCAGATATAATGGGAAGGAGGGAATTTTACATTTATGCTCCCGTTACGGATGCCACGATCACAAGAGCGAGGTAGAAGTGCCGGAGGGCGAAATTGCGGAATTATATTGTCCGCATTGCAAGGCCTCGTTGAATACGGCAGTTCCTTGCGAAGCCTGTGGCGCTCCGATGATTACCTTTGGTATTAAAAGTGGCGGACGGGTAAGTTTATGCAGCCGGCACGGATGTAATAAGCATTATGTGTCGTTTCAGGACCTCGATACAGCCATTCGAAAGTTTCACGAGCATTTCGGAGGTTATTCTTAAAAATCTTTCATAACAATTAACACTCATAACAATTGTTAACCGGCCGGATTCGTACTTCGGCCGGTTTTTTTATAGCTATTACAGATTTTACTAAAAATTATTATGGTTAAATGGATTGGGTTGCCTGTATTGCTACAAGGCGTGTGATTTATAATGGTTTGTGTCGAAATGTAAAATTCTTCTCCTAAATAAAAAGCGCCACTCTTGTTCAAGGGTGGCGCTTTTAGAATTTAGGATAATTATTAAACCTTCTGAATTTCCTTCACGATTTCCATTCCGCTTTTAATGGCGGTTTCATTCATAGGAATCATGTTATGATAACGCTCGGGAAGTGAAATTATATTCGATTATGATTAATTTATATTTAACTGTGTAATTCCATAATTGTAATATGGAATTTCATGGTTAATTCTAAAATGAACGCTATGATGCGTAAAAAATAATATACCTAAAACAGATACCTAATATACCTATAATCTGTTATGTGGAAAGGATATAAATAGGATAGATATTTAAAAATATATTTCCTTTTGTCGTTTTTTTTTCTTCTTTGTAGGGTTAAGTCCAGCCCACTTAACGAATTGCTCAAATAAAAAAAAGAAAGTGCCGAAGAATAGTAGGGAAGAATTCAATTCCGATTTTTATTTTGAGTGTTTATTATAGCATGGTTTTCCCTTTGCAAGGAAAGTGTTCCTATAATAAAAACGGCCTCCGAGAGGATGCCCAACCTAAACGACGAAATTTAATGTTAAACCACAACCCGAAAGCCGCTGCAAAGATAATAACAAAATGAAGTGTTAAGGATTTTTAATCCTTAACACCTTCCGTAGTGTAGGAGCATGCCAGCCAAGCCAAAGTGGCTGTTATAATTACTTTGCCGTATGGATAAATTTCCTCAAAGAAACCCGCGTTAGTGGTGTGGGAAAGAAATAGTTTTATTATGAAAAAAATTTCATTAATTATACTGATAGTTATAATTGTTGCTTCTTGTAGCAAGAAGGACGATATAGTTACGAGCAAAGCTAAAGATAAAGTATCTTTCTCGTCAGTTAGAACTGGTGATATAATAGTCCCAGGCGAAATTTATTATTCTGAGGATGGAAAGATTATATGGATAGACCCCGAATTATATGACGGTGACCTTGACCCAGGAAAGGTGTACTATACGACAAAATACTTGTATGGATATAAAAGTGACGAAGGGGGGCATGAAGCTATTATTTGCCCAACACCTGGCGATGTATGTGGTAAGGTTTATATGTTTGAGGACGGATTTGGCTCAGATATAATTTATATAGGATACTATTTATAGAAATTAACACAAGTGACTGCTTTTATTGAAAAGCAGTCACTATTACTAAACTAATATTTAAGAAATGAAAAGACAATATTGTTATTTATATCTGTTACCTGTTATTTTATTATTTTATTCTTGTTCTTCTTCAGTAGAAAAAAATACTATTGTAACGGTTTGTTTGGACACTATTAGTGAAAAGAACGTTTTGGATTCTAGTTCAAGAGAAGAAATGACTTTTTATAATTCTATTGGGCACTCATTAAATGCTTCACATATCAATTTTATTTGCCGGAACGGAGAGAGTAAAACTATAGTTCTTAATCAAACTCTAGATTCTCTCTATATATATGATATTGATTCACTTGATTATTATGTAACCCCTCTACCGTTTAAGCGGCATATACCAATTGCTTCATTTTACTTTCATAACTATGATTCAATATTTGTGTTTATAGAACGAGAAATCGTTTATAAATTAAATAAGCAAGGAGCAAATCTGCCTGATTTTATTTTGATTAATCAGGATGGCGTTTTAAAGGATAAATATTATTTAGATTCAGTTCCATACATCTTTAAGGGTGAGCTTAATCCAATGATTTTTTTAACAGCAGGTTTTGTGTCAAATTCTCGATTAATAAATAACAAAATTTACCTTCCTTATTCAATATATTTACCAACGATGAGTAATCTTGTATTGAAACAATTGGATATAAGATTAATCTGTGAATACGACTTAAATGAGAGAAGTGTAAGGATGCTGAATGTACGTATTCCAGATTGCGATATTGGAAAACAGTTTAGTAAAGGAGTTTCAATTTCGAATATTGATTATTATATTTTTAATGACACAATAATTTTTCTTTCATATTTATATTCCTCGGATATCTACAAATATAATATTGCTAGAGATAAGGAGGAGCTTGTAGCTCGGTTTCCTAAAATAGTTTTTAATAATAAGATTAACGATACATCAGATTATGCAGTTACTTTTAAAGCCCCTATTTATTGTAAACGAGAGAGGTTGTATCTAAGAAGCTTCTATGTAAGAATATATAAAGATTATAAGAATTTCTCAGGTGTTCAAGTTCTTGATACAAACCTTAATATCATTGCATATGATTTTGGTGATAGCTTATACTTTCCTTTGAAGATGAATTATGAGGGTAGATTGGTGAAAACTAATAGAAATACTTTTGTAAACCATTACGTGTCTATTAATGAAAACTTTAGTCATTTAACAATTAGTGAAGTGGAAGATAAGTATTTAAGAAAGAAACCAAAAGTAATTCGCAAGAAAAGCTTTATGATTGACAAGGAGAAAGTTCCTTATCGTGATAGATTGGATTTGTATCTAAATCTACTTGAGATAAGTTATGGAACAAAGCTGATACTAATAAATACAAATATGATGTGTAGTGATTGTATGAATTTTCTTTTTGCAGAGATGAATAAATCAAAAAGTGATAGTTCGGTGGCTATAAAGTTTCTTTTTTATGGGGATGATTTAAACTATGCTTTAGATATAATTAATAAATATAAACTTAAAGGGGGGGCATCTTTTATATTTGACGAAAAGCAAATTTATCGAGAGGTCTTTATGGAAAGTGAAATGCATAGAAATTCATTTGTTTATTATAAACAGAATAAGATGGAATTAATAGAATATGAACCGAGTACAATAGTAAAAAAGTATAAAGAATTTGTTGATTTGAAATAGAAAAGAAAAATAACGTCGATACTGCCAAAGCAATACCGACGTTATTATTCCATTTAGCGAGGGTTTCGCTCAAAGCGAAGCCCTCGCTGTATTTACTTTTCTAAACCGTTTGAATTTCCTTAACGATATTCATTCCGCGTTTAATGGCGGTTTCGTTCATCGGAATCATACTGTGGTAACGCTCGGGAAGTGAAATTATATTCGATTATGATTAATTTATATTTAACTGTGTAATTCCATAATT
>CAZTYP010000044.1:0-10976 GCA_964617555.1 uncultured Melioribacteraceae bacterium
TCGGCAAACCGACACGCATTCCCAAATCGGGATTTTCTTTTATCCAAGGATTACTTGCCGGTTGCCCGAAGAGAACATCTTTACCCGGTGTACCGGCTCTATTTGTTTCTTGTTGATTAACATATCCCGAGGATAAATTAAAATATCCCATATCTCCTATTTTAAAACCGGTATCAAAATTGGCTCCCAATTGAAAACCGTCGCCTTCACCGGTAATTGAAGAGAAAGTATTAATGTGTGTTTGCTCGGTTTGATCTTGTAAAACAATATTAATAACCCCTGCAATAGCATCGGAACCATATTGAGCGGAAGCTCCGTCACGTAAAACCTCTACTCGTTTGATTGCATTAACAGGAATACTGTTCATATCAACACCAACATCACCTTTGCCGGGAGTATCGTTTATATAAACAAGAGAGGAAGCATTTTTTCTTTTTCCATTAATGAGAACCAAAGTTCTGCTTGGTCCCAAACCTCTTAAATCGGCTGGGTCAAAATGTGCCGTAGCATCTGAAATTGTTTGTTGCGTGGAATTAAACGAAGGCACGGTGTAGTGCATCATTTTATCGAAAGAAGTTTGTGCCGTGGATTCTAAATCCGCCATCTTAATATTGTCGATGGGAATCGGAGAAGTAATGGCTGTACGCGGTCTGAATCTTGAACCAACAACAGTTACATCTTCGGAAGAATAAACATTTTCTTCCATTGTAATTTTTAAATACCTTTCCTCTTCAACCAAAACCAGTTTTTTCTTGTAACCGATAGAAGAAAAAACCAAAGTTACGGGAAGTTTGGCAACCTTTAATTTAAATTTTCCGTTATTGTCGGTTGCCGTTCCGTTTGTTGTTCCTTGAACAAGTATATTAACGCCAACCAAAGGTTCTTTTTTTGCCGAAACAACCTCACCTACCAATGTTAATTTTTGTGCGGCAATAGTAGATGCAATAAATAATAGAGTAATAAGAAGTTTTTTCATAAGGCAATCACCTTTTTTTAATTAATAATTTGTGAGTTAAAAGATAAACTTTATAAAACAAGAAAAATAACCGAGTAATTTGGGAAGTATATTATCAGGGAAAACTCGAAGGGAACGAGGAGTATAATTTGTTATGAATATATTTTGTGAATAATTGCATAAACAGTCTTATTATTAAAAATCTTGAAACGGATAATAAATTCTTTTATAATGAAAAGCAAATAATATTTTTAAAAAATGAATACTTATTCAATATTTAGGTGAATTATTTGTAGATTGCGAATAACTATACACCTAATCCTACGGTGTGTTTTTCAGCATGATATGAACTGCGCACTAACGGAGATGATTCCACGGCAAGAAATCCTAATTTTAATCCTTCGGTTTTATAATATTCAAATTCATCGGGTGTAACATATCTGTCAACCGGAAGATGCTCTTTGGTAGGTTGCAAATATTGGCCTATTGTCATTACATCGCAACCGTGTTCACGTAAATGATACATTATCTCTATCACTTCTTCCTTTTTTTCACCTATTCCTACCATTATTCCGCTTTTTGTTCTTACTCCTTTTTCTTTAAACCATTTAATAAGTTTAAGACTCCGGTTGTAGTTTGCTTGCGGTCTTACGGCATGATAAAGACGTTCAACAGTTTCCAAATTATGATTTAATACAGTTGGGGGATGTTCCATTATTATTTCATAAGATTTTTCATCACCTTTAAAATCGGGAATTAAAATTTCAATTGTGGCGGAGGGATTTTTTTCATTAACAAGCCGAACCGTTTCGGAAAAAACTTTTGCTCCGCCGTCGGGTAAATCGTCTCTGTCCACGGAAGTAATTACAACATGTTTCAAACCCAATTCTACTGAAGATTCGGCAACACGTCTCGGTTCATCCCAATCAATTTTTTTCGGCATTCCCATTTTAACATTACAAAAGCCGCAACTGCGTGTACAAGTATCTCCCAATATCATGAAAGTTGCCGTTCTATGGCTCCAACATTCAGACAAATTAGGGCAACGGGCTTCTTCGCAAACCGTGGTTAAAGATGATTTGCGCATTAAATTCAAAACTTCGTTATAATTTTCTCCGCCTGGCAAACGAATTTTAAGCCAATCCGGACGGCGCCCTAAATCGGGTTTCTCTTTTTCTATTTGTGCTTTATATTCCTGTTGATGTTTATTTATTTTCATTTTACTTTTTTTGCAAATACTTTAATTATTATAACTTAATATTGAAATACAAACAATTTTTAAACGTTTGTCAAATCAAAATTTTCCAGACGTTTTTTAACGGAATTCAAAAATTTACCCGCAAGCATTCCGTCAATCAATCTGTGGTCATGGCTAAGCGTTAAATAGAGCATAGGTTTAATTGCTATAACATCGGCATCGTCAACTTCAATAACCACGGGCTTTTTTACTATTGAACCCACACCAAGTATTGCGACCTCGGGATAATTGATAATCGGGGTTCCCAACTCTACACCGAAAACCCCGTAATTGGTAATGGAAAATGTTCCCTCTTGAACATCTTCCGGTTTAAGCTTTTTGTTTCTTGCATTAAAACCAAGTTCGGCAATTCCTTTTGCCAATCCGCGCATGGAGAGGTTTTCGGATTTTTTCAAGTTGGGTACTACAAGTCCGTTAGGCTCAAGCGCAACGGCAATTCCAAGATTTACATGCGGCTTAACAATAATTTTATTGCCGGAAATTTGTGAATTAATTAACGGAAATTCTTTAACGGCATTTATAACCGCATGTGCTATAAACGTAGTGTATGTAAGTTTAATGTTTTCTTCTTCGAGAAAACGCTTTTTATTTTTCTGCAAAAAATTATGGATTACTCCCATATTCACTTCGGTAACGGAGGTTACATGCACCGCTTTATCACGACTTGTAATCATCTGTTCCATTATCAGTTTTCGTGTAGTATCCATAGAAATAATTTCATCATCATCATTAATTCTTATATCAGGTGCTGTTTTGTATATTTTTTCTCTGCTTGCAATATAATTAAGAATATCCTTTTTGGTAATTCTTCCGTTAACTCCTGTTCCTTTAATTTTACGGACTTTTTCAATGGGAATGTTCTCTTTACTTGCAATGTTAAGCACAAGCGGAGACAAAAATTTATTCTCTACTTTTTCTTTTTTCTTTACTGCAAAATCATATTCATTCATTATATTTTTTTTCTTCTCATTAAAAACTTTCGAAACATTTTCTTCCTCGAGCTTGCTTTCTCCAGATTCCGCAACGGTTTCATCTGTTTCTATTACGGCAACAACTGTATCCACGGGAACGGTTTCGTGCTCTTTCACTTTTATTTCAACAATCACCCCGTCTACCGGGCTTGGTATTTCTGTATCTACCTTATCGGTTGTTATTTCATAAATAATTTCATCCTTTTTTACTTTATCGCCAACCGATTTATGCCATTCGATAATTGTTCCTTCGTTTAAACTCTCGCCCATTTTGGGCATAACAACATTAACTTTCATTTATTAACTCCAAATCATTTTTAATATGCCAATAATTCTTTTAACGAATTATAAATTTTTTCTCTGTCGGGGAGTATTTCATTTTCCAAATTAGGATGGTACGGAATAAAAGCATCTTTTGCCGCAAGTCGTTTTACGGGACCGTCAAGATATTCGAAACAAACGGCAGATATTTTTGCTGCAATCTCCGCTCCGAACCCCGCTGTAATTGTATCTTCGTGAATTATTATTGCTTTGCCGGTTTTTTTGACCGAATCGAAAATTGTTTTTTCATCCAAAGGATTGATTGTTCTAATATCTATTATCTCAACTGAATATCCTTCCTCTCTCAATTTGCGTACGGCAAAAAGAGATTCGTGAACCATTGCCCCGTAAGTAATAACCGTAAGGTCTTCCCCCTTTTTTATTATTTTTGCTTTACCGAAAGGGAGCAAATAATTTTTATCCGGTTCGGGAGAACTCGCATAGCTTTGCCTGTATAGTCCTTTATGCTCAAGAAAAATTACGGGGTCGTTTAAACGGAGTGCCGTTTTAAGTAATCCCTTTGCATCTGCTGCATTGGAAGGATAAGCAATTAATAATCCTGGTATATGGGCAAAAAATCCCTCAATATTTTGGCTGTGGTATGGCCCACCGTGAATATAGCCTCCGACCGGAACTCTGAAAACTACCGGAGTTGAGAACTTGTTGTTTGAGCGGTAACGCATTACTGCAATTTCATCACGTATTTGCATAAATGCGGGCCAAATATAATCTCCGAATTGTATTTCAGTAACAGGTTTCATTCCGGTTAATGCCAAACCGAAACCCACTCCGGCAATTGAGGCCTCGGCAAGCGGGGAGTTAAAAACTCGATTATTTCCGAATTTTGTGGAAAGCCCTTTTGTTGCCGTAAAAACCCCTCCTTTATTATCCTCAACATCCTCCCCGAAAAGGAGCAATTTATTGTTACGTTCAAACTCTTCTTCCAAAGCATGATTGATTGCATCAACAAGAACAATGGGATGCCCGGAAGGTCTTGATTTTTCATACTCCAATTTCTCTTTTAATCCGCTCTCGTCGTAAACATATTTTGTAACATTCTCCGGTATCGGTTCTGCCACAGATAAAGCATAATCGGCAGCTTTTTCAACTTCAATTTTAATTTTTTCTTTCAATTCATTAACTTCTTTTGCCGTTAAAATCTTTTTCGAAATAATTTTTCCGTGCATAAGTAACAGAGGGTCTTTTTCTTTCTCTTTTTTCAAGGTCTCTTCATCACGGTATTTTCGTTGATCGTCGGAAGAAGAGTGGGATTCCAAACGAACAACATGTGCTTCCACAAGCACCGGCCCGTTAGCTTCCCTTGCATAAGCATAAGCTTTTTGCGCCGCAGCAACAGAGGCGGTAAAATCCGTACCGTCAATTTCAATTTTTAAAAGATTACTAAAGCCCGCCATCATTTGGGAAACGGACGAATTTTTCCCGGCATTTTGATTTTCTACCGGGACGGAAATTGCAAGTTTATTGTTTTCTATAAGAAAAACAACCGGCAACCTTTCTCTGCTTGCCCAATTAACCGCTTCAAAAAATTCACCTTGACTTGTTGTGCCCTCGCCGCTACTAACATATGTTACTGCTGCGGTGTTATTTAGCTTTGCCGAAAGAGCTGTGCCCACAGCTTGTAAAAATTGTGTTCCCGTAGGACTTGATTGCGAGGGAATATTTAATTTTTCCGATGCCCAATGGCACGGCAATTGTCTTCCGCCTGCCATTGGATCATCTTTTTTTGCAAGCATATGTAGAAAAATATCTTTTAAACTTATTCCTGCGGCAATCATATATGCCATATCGCGGTAATACGGAAAACTCCAATCCAACCCTGCTTTCAATTCGTTTGCGAAAGCAATTTGTACAGCTTCGTGCCCTGCAGGCGACATATGAAAAAACGATTTTCCCTGCCGGAGCAAATTCATTATCTTTTTATCAACATATCTTGTTGTTAAAAGATTTTTATATGCATCAATTAATATTTTATTATTCATATTCTTCCTTCAACTCAATTATTCTTCCACAAAATCATAACCGAAAATTTCAGCAAACTTATTTTTGATAATCTTTTTCATTTCCGATAATTCAATTTTTTTACCTAATTCAATTTCCATCGAGGTTACCCCTTTATCGGTAATTCCGCATGGAATAATTCCGTTAAAGAGTGCCATATCCGTATTAACATTGAGAGCAAAACCGTGCATCGTAATCCACCTGCTTACTTTAATCCCGATAGCACAAATTTTATTATCGTCAATCCACACGCCTGTATGCTCTTTGTCTCTGTGAGCAACAATTCCGAACTCTTTTAGAGAAGCAATAACCACTTCTTCAAGGGTTCTCAAATACTTGTGAGTATCTTGTTCCCAATTTTTAAGATCTATTATAGGATAACCTACAATTTGACCCGGCCCGTGATAAGTAATATCTCCGCCTCTATCAATATTATAAAGAGAAATTTTTCTTTTTTTTAATTCCTCTTCGGAAAAAACCAAATTGGAAATACTTCCCCCCTTACCGATTGTGTATGTATGAGGATGTTCCAGCAACAAAAGAGTATCTTCAATTTTTTCGGCAATTTTTTGATTAAAAATCTTTTGCTGCAAATCCCATGCTTCTTGATAATCGATAATACCAATATCTTGATATTTTAATATCCTATATATGGATTGCTTTTCCGTCTGCATCTTCTGCCGCTTCCATAATTATTTCAGAAAGTGTGGGGTGGGCATGTATAGTATTTGCAATGGAAGCATTTGTCCCTTCCAAAGATTTAACAATTCCCAATTCCCCGATCAGTTCCGTAGCATCGGGACCTATTATATGCGCACCCAGTAATTCTCCGTACTTTTTATCGAAAATCATTTTAATAAATCCTTCTCGAACCCCGATAGCAGAAGCTTTACCACTAGCGGATAACGGGAATTTCCCTATTTTAACGTCAAGCTCTTTTTCAACGGCTTCATCTTCTGTTATGCCTATGCTTGCAATTTGCGGTTGAGAATAGATACACGAAGGGACGGAGGAATAATCAATATCGGGAATGTTATTGCCATGAATTTTTTCTATACAATGAATTCCTTCTGCAGAAGCCGCATGAGCAAGAGCCGGCGGACCGATAACATCACCGATAGCATAAATATCTTTAACATTTGTTTGATATGTAGATTTATTAACTTTAATAACTCCCTTCTCGGTTTTTACACCAACCTCTTCAAGCCCAATACCATCAATGTTTGCCGATACACCTATTGCATTAAGTACTTTGTCCGAAACAATTTTAATATGCTCAGCATCTTTAACAACTTCAACCATCACATTATCCGCATTCACATTAACTTTTTCCACTTTTGCCGAAAGAATAAATTTGACCCCGCGTTTTTCAAGTGATGTTTGTAATGCGGTTGCAATCTCCTTATCTTCCATAGGTAAAATTGAGGATAACATTTCAACAACCGTAACTTTGGTACCTATGGTTGAATAAAAATATGCAAATTCAATTCCAATTACTCCGGCACCTATTATTATCAGTTCTTCGGGTTGTTCCGGTAAAACCATTGCTTCGCTACTTGTAATAACAAATTTGCGGTCAACCGGTATTGTAGGAACTGATTTGGGTCTTGCTCCCGTGGCAATTATTATTTTATCGGATTCAATCTTTTCCGTAACGTTACCTTCGTCATCAATAACGGAAATTGTTTTATCGGAGTTCAACTTGCCGAATCCTTTAATTCTTGTAATTCCGTTTTTCTTAAAAAGATACTCAACGCCTTTAACAATTTTTTTGGAAACGGTTCTGCTGCGTTTTATGGTTTTAGTAAAATCGAAATTAACCTCACCGACTGTTACCCCGAAATCTTTTGATTTATTAACAACGGTATCATAAACTTCGGCATTTTTTAACAAAGCTTTTGTGGGAATACATCCCCAATTAAGGCAAACACCGCCAAGGTTTTCCTTTTCGATAACAACGGTACTATACCCGTATTGTGCGGCTTTAATTGCCGCTACATATCCGCCCGGTCCTCCGCCGATTATTGCAATATCATATCTACTTTGCATAATATTTTCTCAAAATTATTATTATTTATACTAAATATAATTAACTTTTGCATCAAATAAAACGACACAATGTACATTTAATTATTATTTAAAGGGATTTAACTTAAAAGAAGAAACTAATATATTAAACAACAGAAAGGACTTTATCTATTATTCCTCCGGCTAAAACATACCCTTCGTAATCGTAAACAACCAACGATTGTCCCGGAGTAATAGCCGATTTAGGGGAAAGAAATTTTATCTTTATTTTGTTCCGGTCAGCAAAAAGAATTTCGGCATCGGAACCGGAATCGGAATAGCGAATTTTGGCTTTTACCCTTTCTCCCGCATCCAACATAGATTTACTTACATAATTGATTTTAGAAGCAACAAGAACAGATTCGAACAATTCTTCTTTATCGGCAACCTCAATAATATTATTTTTCACATCAATGCGCTTAACATATACTGGTTTACCTAGTGCAATTCCAAGCCCCTTGCGTTGACCTATAGTGTAAAAAGGTATTCCGCGATGTTTGCCCACAACTTTCTCTTTATAAATAATATCCCCTTCCGTTAAAGCCGCAATTCTTTCCGGTTCTCTATCTTTTAAAAATCTCTCATAATTATTATCGGAAATAAAACATATCTCCATGCTCTCTTTTTTATTGGCGGATGTAAAATTATATTCTTCGGCAATTTTTCTTATTTCTTCTTTTGTGTATTTACCAAGGGGCAAAAGAGTTCTTGCAAGAGATTCTTGGGTTAACCCCCATAAGGCATAGGTTTGGTCCTTACGAAAATCATCACCGTTTTTCAGCAAAAATCTGTTCCCTTCCTTATTTGTTTCCACCCTTGCATAATGCCCGGTAGCAACATAACGGGCATCAAATTTATCGGCTTGTTCCAAAAGTTCTTCCCATTTTATTTTTCTGTTACAAATAACACAAGGGTTTGGAGTTCTGCCGGAAAAATATTCATCAACAAAATTGTTTACTATTTCACGTTCAAACACATCGGAAAAATCGACAGTATAATGTTTAAAACCCAACTGCTCAGCAACTTTTTTCGCATCATTAATTGATTCTAACGAACAACAGCTTGATTCACTTCCTTCTTCCGCCCAAAGTTTAATTGTAACACCTATTACTTCGTATCCTTCTTTTTGCAAAAGGGCAGCGGCAACGGAAGAATCTACTCCTCCGCTCATTCCCACAATTACTCTTTTATCATTCATTTTGCAAGTTATATAATTTTCAAAGAGTAAATATAGTGAATTACTTTGTTATAAAAGATTTTACTGAAATTTATTACCCCCTTTAGGTAAGAAGAATACGCTTATTTAAGTAAAAGCATTTTCATCGTTTTTGAAAATTCCCCCACTTGTAAACGATAGAAATAAACACCGGAACTTAAACCGTTTGCATTAAAGTTGATTTCGTAATTTCCCGGTATCTGCTTGGAATTGACAAGCGTTGAAATTTTCCGACCCAGTATGTCGTAAACAATTAATGAAGTTTTAAGAACTGATTGATATCCGGTAATAGCAGAAATGAAGTATTTTATTTTTTATTGTAGTAGACGGGTTAAACGGATTAGGATAATTCTGGCAATGAGTGTATTGTTCCGGAATTCCGCTTTTGCCGTTCTTTAAATCAACGGAATTAAATTCGTATATATCTTCTTCCGTATAGCTGTTATATCCGGGAACTATTGTAAAAAAACTCCGAATTAAGATAATAAGGATTATCACTTTCGGCTTTTGGTTTTAAAACATAAATTACATCTGCCGAAGGGAAATCTCCAATACCAGCAAATGAATAATTATTATCCATCAAATATACGGCACCTTTTGACCATTTATCCGGATTTTCCGACATACTTTTCCCAGCAAGCCCTTGGGCTGTTGAATCGCTCCTATACGCACATGCTGCCCATTCAATTTTAACATCATGGAAATGGCTCCCTTTTAAAATGGAACTACCCATAAATTTATAACCTTCTTCCACTTTTCCCGGAACTAATTCATTTCTCCAATTTTTTCTTAATGTTAACCACAAATCCGTGGAATTTTTAATATAATGGATTCCCGAGAGAATTTTATCCACTTTAATTTGTATTCCGTCAACAATGGTAAGGGCATTATCGGATTCTCAGTTATTCATTGTCCATGCGGAAATATAATTAACATTAAGTCGTACTTGGGAAGGAATACCAAAAGTTTTATGAAAACGTTTTATACCCGAATTATTTCCGGCAAGTAATTCCGTACTGAAAAAGGTTACCTAAATATAATAAGGAATCACAAGAATTTTACAAATAACTCTCTTCCACATTATAAAGTCTTTTTATTATTTATTAATTTTTTCAATTAAATAAACTGCGGCAAGATAACCCTTTTCTTTAAATCCGGAAAGATAGCCGTCGGTTTTGGGAGCCGTGATAGAACGATGCCTAAAATCATCACGTGCAGAAATATTGGAAAGATGCACCTCAATTTTAGTCAACTTTGCCACTTCCAATGCATCTCGTATTGCAACGGAAGTGTGAGAGTATCCTCCAGGATTAATGATTAAAGCATTATAAAAATTATCGGCACTTTGAATTTGATCAATAATTTCTCCTTCAAGATTACTTTGAAAAAAAGTGAATTCATAATTCGGATATTCCGTTTTAACAAGCTCCTCTATTTTGGCAAGGGTTAATTCCCCGTAATTTGTTTTTTCACGTTGTCCCAATAAATTTAAGTTAGGACCATTAATTATTAAAATTTTCACTCAACAAACCTTTATTATTTATAAAAATTACTCCTTTACCCAAAATAACCATTAAAATTATTTACTTTCGTCCATCTCGTCAATTATATCCCGTATTTTAGGAGGAATATAAATTTCTTCGGCACCTAATTCCTTCAATGCCGCCGAAAGAATTGCAATCTTTTTTTGAAGTGAGGAAAGTTTGTTAATTACAATTACTTTGCTATCCTGCAAAATGCAATATCCTCCTTTAAAATCTCCGCGTTCAAATCTTACTTTTGCTCCCATTTCGGTTGCTATTGCTTTTAAATCCTGTAGTACGGATTCAAATTCTTTTTCCTTTATTTTCATGCTTCCATTAATTTTTATTTGTGGTAATAATTTAAGAATGTTTATAATTGAATTTCAAATTAAATTAAATATAGATAAAAGGGAAAGAAAAAAAATCTTTTTATATTAACATGAAAATTGCGTCAATAGATATAGGCTCCAATACGGTTTTATTATTAATTGCAAAAGTAAACAAACAAGGGAAAATTTTTCCGATTATTAATGAATACAGAATGCCGAGAATAAGCACGGGGTTAGCAAAAACGGGAACTATCTCAGAGAAATCGGTAACAAAATTATTTGATGTTTTAACAGAGTATAAAAAAATTATAGAAAAT
>CAZTYP010000045.1:0-4540 GCA_964617555.1 uncultured Melioribacteraceae bacterium
TCAAAAGCATTTCATTGAACATTCCGGAAAGCAATAATAATTTACCCGATATTCTGGATGAAATATTATGGAATGTTAGATGGATGATGAAGATGCAAGACCCAAATGACGGCGGGGTTTATCATAAATTAACAAGCAAACACTTCCAGCCATATATAATGCCGGCAGAAGTAAAAGCGGAAAGAATGATTGTTGGTAAATCAACATCAGCGGCTTTGGATTTTTCGGCCGTATTCTCGCATCTTTCCGTAGTTATTAGAAAATATCATAACGATTATCTTCCGTTATCCGATTCATGTTTAATAATGGCAAAACGTGCATGGGATTGGGCAATAAAAAATCCGAATGTTCATTTTAAAAATCCGGAAGAAATTGAAACGGGCGAATATTCCGATAATAAATTAAACGACAATTTTTTCTGGGCGGGCTTGGAACTCTATTTCGCTACGGGTGATAAATCGTATCTGAAAAACATAAACGATTTAAGCAACATGGTGCTCGATTCTCTTTATTGGGCACAAGTAGGGAATTTGGGAATTTTAACCGCTTTGACGGGTGAAGAAAATCTCAAAAATTCTATTGAGGGAATAGATATTATTGAAAATGTGTTTAAGCAAAACGTAGAAAATATTTATCAAAATAATATTGAATCACCGTATAAGATATCTCTCGGAGTTTTTAAATGGGGAAGTAATGCAAATTTGTTAAACGAAACCGTGATGTTGCTTGCCGCATATGAAATATATAATAATTCGAAATATTTGAAAGCCGCTATTACAAATACGGATTATATACTCGGTCGCAATCCGTTAAATATTAGTTATGTTACGGGGTACGGAGATAAATATCCAATGCACATTCATCACAGAATAAGCGAAGCTGACGGGGTTACTGAACCGATACCCGGGTTTGTTGTAGGCGGGCCTAATCCGTATTACTTGATAGACTGCGGAAAAGAAAAATACCCGTCATTACTGCCCGCAAAGTGCTACCTGGACGATGTGGAAAGTTACTCCACAAACGAAGTTGCGATAAATTGGAATGCTCCTCTTGCTTTTGTCCTTTTTTCTTTAGATTATTATTCAAATTTATAATTAAATATAGGTATAATTATGAGATTGCTAAAACTCTTACCATTGTTGATTGTTCTGCTTGCCGTGTTTACAAAATGTACTGATAATAAGGTTGAAAAGGATATAGGCAAACGCCCTAATTTTGTTTTCTTTATTATTGATGATATGGAAAAGAATCAATTTAATTGTTTGCCTGAAGGTAAAGGGAAAAACTTAACTCCAAATATTGATAAACTTGCCGAAGACGGAACGTTAATGATGAATCAATATGTGGCTTCTCCGGTTTGTACTCCTTCCCGATTTAATTGCTTAACAGGTGTTTACGGAAGCCGTGCTCATAATGAAGAGTTTAAGAGGGAAGCGAAACGTAACGGACAAACCGTTGTACAGTGGAATACCGATATAACGCCGGAAGATAACAATACCCTTCCGCGTATATTACAGCGCAACGGATATCGCACCGGATTTGTCGGTAAAAATCATGTAATGAAAGTAAAAGGATGGAAATGGTTGCCGTTTGATACCGATGTTTCCAAACCCGAAATAAAGGAAATTCTTGCTAAAAACAAGAAGCTGGTACAAGAGGGTTTTAAAAAGATGGGATGGGATTTTGTAGAAAGTGTTTATTACAGAAATCCCGAAATGCTGGGACCCGAAGCGCTTTCCGTTCATAATCAAGATTGGTTAACCAAAGGGGGAATAGATTTTCTGGAGTCACAGAAAAAAAACGAACCCTTCTTTCTGTATTTTGCAACTACGTTGGTGCATTGGCCTACCGAGCCGAAACGTTCGTGGGATGCAAATCCTCTTGCAACGGCAGACGGTTTTTTAGACGACACATTACATGTTCAACCGCCGCGTTATACAATTCCTGAAAGGATTAAAGCAGCCGGTATTCACGGCAATAATTCCGAAAATGTTCTTTGGCTTGATGACGGCATTGGTGCAATTATGAGCGAATTAATGAAACAAGGATTGCTGGAGAACACTTATGTCTTCTTCTTAAGTGATCACGGACAAGAAGCAAAGGGAACGTTATACCAGGGGGGTATTCATAATCCCGCCATTATTTGGCATTACGGCGGGTTGAAAAGCGGAAAGAAAAATTATACCAGAGTTAGTAATATAGATTTTGCTCCAACCATACTTGACCTTGCCGGCATCGATTATACAAAGTATCCTTTTGACGGTGTAAGTTTTAAAAAAGTTCTGGAAGGGGATACTACGGAAGTTCATAAATCTCTCTTCTTTGAGATGGGTTATACACGTGCGGTAATTAAAGGTGATTTCAAGTACTTGGCTCTTCGTTATCCGGAATATGCGCTAAAATGGACATTAAAAGAGAGAAAGCAAAAAGTAGATTCGATAAATGCCAGACGACGTAAAAGAAAACAAGTGCTTGCAAATCCGGAAGGAGATCCTACAAAACCATTTAGTCACATTTCGCTTTTGCCTGGGGGTAATAATGCGGAACTTACGTCAACCGGAAAATTGCCGGGGTATTATGACCCCGATCAATTATACGATTTAAAAAACGATCCAAACGAATTACATAATCTTGCTTACGACCCTAAATACAAAGATGTTTTAAAAGAATTACAAGATGAGATGAAAAAATATATAAAATCGTTTGGAGATACTTTCCCTGTTGACAGAAAAGATAAAAGCCAATTGGAGCTTTACAAGTCAAAACGACACAAATAATAAATTTGCCGAAATTAAAGCTCTCATTCTTGAGTTTAACTCCATGCCTATAAAAGATAAACTTGAGGGTGAGAGCACTCCATCCTAATTCAAAATTTTGTTAAGGATAATAAATGAAATTTTTTTTTACAATTATCTTACTAGTCTTTCTTTTCTTTTCGTGTAAGTCAGAGCAATTATCAAAAAAAGAAAATGAACATCCGAATATTATTATAATTATGGCGGACGATATGGGGTTTTCCGACATCGGTTGTTACGGAAGTGAAATTGAAACACCCAATTTGGATAAACTGGCAAAAAACGGTTTAAGGTATAAGCAGTTTTATAATACCTCACGTTGTTGTCCCACGCGTGCTTCATTATTAACCGGTTTATATGCACATCAAACGGGATTGGGTTGGATGACCAAAGTGGATATGAAAGAACCGGGTTACAGAGGAGAAATAAGTAATAACACCGTTACACTTGCAGAAGTCCTTAAACCTGCTGGATATTCAACTTATATGGTTGGTAAATGGCATGTAAATAAAGATGATGAGTGCGAAGAAGACAGTCCGAAACATAATTGGCCTTTACATCGCGGGTTTGATAAATTTTATGGAATACTTAAAGGTGCAAGTGATTATTTCAATCCGGATAATCTTTACGATGGCGATAAGCACATTCAACCCGATGAAGATTTTTACTTTACAGATGCAATAAGTGATAAAGCCTGTGAATTCATTGATGAACATTCTAAATCGAAACAGAACCCTTTCTTTTTGTATGTAGCTCATATTGCTCCGCATTGGCCTATACAAGCTAAAGATGCGGACATAAAAAAATACGAGGGTAAATATCTTAACGGATGGAAAAATACAAGAGCAAAACGGTATGAACGTATGAAAGCCCTCGGTATTATTGATGAAAACGTAAAATTGTCCGAAAAGAAAAAAAGTATTAAGGATTGGAATTCCCTAACCGCCGAAGAAAAAAAGAATCAAGACAGACGCATGGCGGTTTATGCCGCTCAAGTTGATAATCTTGATCAAAATGTCGGGAAGATAATAAAGACGCTTAAAAAAGAGGGATTGTTTGAAAACACGGTTCTGTTTTTCTTTTCGGATAACGGAGGATGCAATCTTCCCGTGTCAAGAGGAGAAAGCAAAAAGACGGAGGATATCGGCACGCCGAAATCCTTTGAAAGCTATGGCGAGCCGTGGGCAAATGTCAGTAATACTCCTTTCAGAATGTTCAAAAAATGGGAACATGAAGGAGGAATATCATCCCCCTTTATTGTTCATTGGCCAGAAGGAATTAAAACAAAAGGCGAATTGAGAAATCAAGTTGCACACGTTATTGATTTGATGCCTACATTGTTAGAACTGTCCGGAGCAGAATATCCGAGTGAATATAAAGACAATAAAATTATTCCATACGAAGGCGAAAGCTTGGTATCAACGTTTGATAATACGGATACAAAACCTCGAACACTCTATTGGGAGCATATTGCAAACAGAGGAATGCGCGAAGGGAATTGGAAAATAGTTTCTTTGGCAACACCGAAACCGCCGTACATAAGTGATTGGGAATTATATGATTTGTCGGAAGATCGCTCGGAGACTAATAACCTTGCTCATAAACATCCCGAAAAAGTTAAAGAAATGTCGGATAAATGGTACGCCTGGGCAAAACGTTGTAACGTGTTACCGATTAACGGAATGAACTGGTTTGAAAGGATTGATAAATATTCCGGAGAAAATGATGAGTAATAATAGAGTAAA
>CAZTYP010000046.1:0-2551 GCA_964617555.1 uncultured Melioribacteraceae bacterium
GTGGAGATCTCCCGTAAATTAAACGGAAATAACCTTGCGGAACTTCTTCAACCGGTTCGTATTCGGGCATTGGAGCAAATCCATAATTTTCTAATTTCCGTGAATACAATTCTATTTTACCACTTTCCGTTTTAAATTTGACAGGTTTACTGAAATCGTAATATGGAGTTCCTTTATCATATTCAACAATTCCTTTAGCTTGCATTTGAGCCAATGTTGTATTTAAACCGGACAATCTATAATTCATATAATCCTCAATAGAATTCCAGCCAAATATATCTTCAAGTCCAAGTCGTTTAGACATTTCTTTTGCAATCCACCATCCTGGTTTTGTTTCAAATAACGGTTCTATTACCGGTTGACGAATTGCTGCAAATGGCTTTTTCGCATTTTTAACAGTATAAAGATCATCGTATCTTTCCAAATATGTTGCTTCCGGTAAAACTAAATCTGCATACATTATTTGCTCAACAGGCATTACATCAACAACAACCATTAAATCTAATTTCTCAATGGCTTGTTTTGTTTTCCATGTTTCAGGAATACTTTCAAGAACATTCTGGCTATAAACAACCCAACCTTTAATTGGATAAGGATCTTCGTTAACTGTAGCATCTATTAAACCATTTGTAACACCTAAACCCTTTGAAGCAAACGGATATATAGTTCCGGCACCATCCGCTCTTTTAGCTTTCGGTTTATGATGGGGAGACGGATACTTTGGAGCTGGAATTGAACTTGACAAATGTATTCCACCTTTCCTTCCATAACTACCTAACAATGCGGTAACAATTGCCATCGCTCTAGCACGTTGACTATCATCTCCATACCAGGTAAAATGTCTTCCAGGATGTAAACTAACTTGCGGACTTACCTTGCCCATTTCTCTTGCTGTTTTTATAATTAAGCTTTCAGGTAATTCTGTTATTTCTGATGCCCAAGCCGGTGTAAAATCTCTAACGTGTGCTTTAAGCTCATTAAATCCTATTGCATTTTGTTGAATATATTCTTTGTCGTAATGACCCTCATAAATAAGTACGTGCATCCAAGCTAATAAGAGAGCAATATCTGTTCCCGGTTTTATTGGCAACCAATAATCTGCTTTTGAGGCTGCATCTGAAAAACGGGGATCGACTACAATTAGTTTGGCTCCTCTTTCTAAGGCTTCAGCATATTGAAGAATTTGTCCTGTAAAAACATTTTCACCAATATGTGAACCAATAAAAACCATAAGTTTTGTATGTTCAAAATCTAATGGTTCCGGTGAACCGATATTATTACCAAAAGTTAATTTGTAACCAACATCTCTGGGTCCGCGACATTGAGCAAATGCAGGTTCAACACTATTTGGTGTTCCAAAAGCTGACATTAAATGATGAAAGAATTTAGCTTGAATTCCGTGTGGGAAAAATCCAACTGCTTCCGGACCATACTCATTTTTAATTTTGAGCATTTTTTCTGCGAAGAAATCCAATGCTTCATCCCAACTTACTCTTTTAAATTTTCCTTCACCTCTTTTACCAACACGCATCAAGGGATATTTTAATCTATCAGGATCGTAAACTAATTTATGTCCGGCATTACCACGTGCACAAAGTCTTCCGTGTGTAAGCGGATGTTCCGGATTTCCATCAATTTTTAACAATTTTCCATATTTATCTACATTACCAAGTATTCCGCATCGCCAAAAACACATTTCGCAAATTGATGCTACTTCATTAACTCTTTGTTTACCTTTCCATCCAATAGGATGTTTTGTAAAACCTTTTAGCTTAGTAGCGGATAAAACACTTAAAGCACCACTTGTTAATGCACTTCGCTTAAGAAACTCTCTTCTGCTTATACTCATAATTATACTCTTTATAATTTTACTTTACTTTGGTTAACGTCTTCTTTAAGAAAACTATTGAGTGAGATTATTAAAAATTTATAAAATTCAATTTCTGCATTTTCTATTATCTTTTGTTCTAATTGTTTTGTCCAACTTAGTATAAATTCTTCAATAAAATTACTTTGCTCTTTTTCAGTAGAATTTATTTCATTTAATCTAAATACAAATTCTAGTAACAATGCCAAATTATCCGGTAATTCGTATTGATCTTTAGAAACTTCAAAACCATACTTTTCATAAGTATCTATAAGCTTACCTATAGAATGTCCTAAAAGTTCATTATCCTCATAATATGATTTATAAAGAGGGGCTGGTAATGTTGGAAAAGTATTTATAAACAATCTTGTGTATTCAACTTGTAATTCTTCTAATAAATTTTCTTCTTTATCAAATGATTTAATCCATCTCTCTATACTTAAAAAATTCGACTCCGGTATATCCAAAACTTTAAATAATTCAATAATTACACCGGAAGAAATTAAATTTATAAGCTCTTTATCCGGATAAGTAAATAATTTTGCGAAACTTTTATAAACTAATTCTCTCACGAAAAACCTATTATTTTAAAATACTTTTATATATCAAGTTTCTTGCCAAAAGTAATTATTTATTTACAACCTAAAACAATAATTTTGAAACAATTTAATTATTACAAATGAG
>CAZTYP010000047.1:0-3902 GCA_964617555.1 uncultured Melioribacteraceae bacterium
TCAGGGCCACCAAGGCATGCGGCACAAGAAGACGGAGCAATAACGGCACCGGCTTCTTCCAAAATTTCCATAATTGTTTTATCTTTATACATCTCTTAGAACAATTGACGAGCCACTTCCGTACTTGCGGGGACGGCAAAAGTAGGAACTTTAACTTTTTTGCCATAAAGAATTTTTGCGGCTAATTGGAAATCGGCAAGTTTACCCCCGGTACACGAACCGATATATGCCTTGGTAATTTCCGTACCTTCCACTTCTCTAACGGTTGCACGGTTATCGGGGCTATGTGGTTTAG
Organism: uncultured Melioribacteraceae bacterium; assembly: GCA_964617555.1. Taxonomy (GTDB): domain Bacteria; phylum Bacteroidota; class Ignavibacteria; order Ignavibacteriales; family Melioribacteraceae; genus 1-14-2-50-31-20. Next base: position 296 of record CAZTYP010000047.1, read on the forward strand.
CAACAACGGGAATAAGTTCTTCGGCATTATATTCATATTTACTGTGATATTCCGCATCGGGATCACTGTAGAATTTATCGTAAGTTTTATTTGTGCGTTGTGCCAAATACTCCTCTGTAACCGAATCGACGGGTATTATACCGTTCATTCCGCCGGCTTCAATTGCCATGTTGCAAAGTGTCATTCTTTCATTCATTGATAGTGAAAAAACAGCTTCACCGTCAAATTCCATAGCACGGTACGTGGCTCCGTCGGTAGTAATATCGCCGAGTATTTGAAGTATTAAATCTTTGGCGGTTAAATATTCGGGCATTTTTCCGTTAAAAGTAAATTTCATCGATTCGGGAACTTTTTCCCAAATTTTTCCGGTACCGAGTATAAAAGCCGCATCAGTATTACCTACACCGGTAGAAAACATTCCGAAAGCTCCGGAAGTACAAGTGTGCGAATCTGTTCCGATTAGTACGGTACCGGGAATGTTATATCCTTCTTCGGCAAGAGCAACATGACAAACACCTTTGTAACGTTCCGTACCAACATCGTAATAATTAGGTAGTTGGTATTCTTCGGCAAAGTTGCGGAGTATATCAATATTTCTATTTGCATGTTTGTTTGCCGTGTAAATATAGTGGTCGGGGAAAATTACCAACTTTTCCTTATCCCAAATTTTCGCTTTTTTACCAAATTCGTTTTTCCAAATTCCAATAGTCGGAGGTCCGCAAACATCGTGTGTCATAAGTACATCAACATTTAGCCAGATGTTTTCTCCGGGTTTTACAAAATCTTTTTCTGCGGATTTAGCAAGAATTTTTTCCGTTATTGTCATTCCCATATTTTATTCACCTTTAATTATTCTTATCAGAAACTAACTGGTTATTAAACGGTTGTATATTCCGTATCTTCGTTAGTGTTACTTCGTAAATATCTTTCCTTTTTGTTAAGTGCTTGGATATATGCTTTGGCACTTGCTTCTATTATATCCGTAGAGACTCCTACACCAGTATAGGATCTTCCGTTTTTACGAATACGTACGGAAACTTCACCCATTGCTTTTCTTCCGGAAGTTATTGAACGGACACGGTAAGATTCAACAACCGGCTTTTTATTCAGTGCTCTGTCAATTGCATTAAATAAAGCATCTACAGGGCCGTCTCCGGTTGCGGAATCTTCAATCAAATTATCCCCTTCGCTAATTCGTACGGTGGCTGTAGGAATAGTTGAAGAGCCGCCGAAAACGTGCATATATTCTAGGGTAAAAATATCATCATCTTTTGTAATGGAATCTCCCATAAGGATTCTCAAATCGTCGTCATAAACTTCTTTTTTCTTATCTGCAAGTTTTGTGAATGCATTATAAATTTCGTTCAACTGTTCTTTATTCAAAGAATATCCTAATTCTTCAAGCCTTGCCTGCAGTCCGTGTCTGCCGGAATGTCTTCCCAAAACAATTTTGGTGTTTTGAACGCCGACTGTTTCCGGAGTCATTATTTCGTATGTTTCACGATTTTTCAGCATTCCGTCTTGATGTATTCCGGATTCGTGAGCAAAAGCGTTTTCACCGACAATTGCTTTATTGGGCTGAATAATTACCCCGGTATAACCGGAAACCAATTTTGAAGTATTAACAATCTCTTTTGTATTGATGTTTGTTTCAAAATCAAAAATATCTTTGCGAACTTTAAGTGCCATTACAATTTCTTCCAACGAAGCATTACCTGCACGTTCACCAATACCGTTAACGGTACATTCCACTTGGCGTGCACCGTTTTCAACACCGGCAATGGAGTTTGCAACGGCAAGTCCAAGGTCGTTATGACAATGAACACTTATTATTGCATTGTCAATATTTTTAACTTTATCCATTAGATATGCAATCTTTTCGCCGAATTCTTTAGGTAGTGTGTATCCAGTAGTATCCGGAATATTGATTGTTGTTGCTCCCGCTTCTATTGCAGCTTCTACAACTTCAACAAGATAATTCAAATCCGTACGACCGGCATCTTCGGCGGAAAATTCCACATCGTCAACAAATGTTTTTGCATATTTCACCATATCGTACGACATTTTAATTACCGTTTCTCTTTTTTCGGCAAGGGTTTTACCGTATCTGTCGCTGCCGAATTTACCGAGAATATGATAGTCGGATGTGCTTGAGAATGTATGAATACGTTTTTTTTCTGCATTTTTTATTGCATCGTAAGCCGCTTTAATATCAATTTCCTTAGCGCGTGAAAGGGCAGCAACGGTTATACCGACACCGTTTGCAATACGTTCTACGGCATCAAATTGTTCGGGAGAAGAAACCGGAAACCCTGCTTCAATAACATCAACACCAAGTTTTTCAAGCTGTTTTGCTATTTCAACTTTTTCGGAAACACTTAAAGATGCACCGGGGGATTGTTCCCCGTCTCGTAAAGTTGTGTCAAATATTATTATTCTGTTATTCATAATTTGTCCATAATTTATAGAGTGAATACACTCTCGTTATTTGCTTTGTAAATTATATCAAAGTTTTCAATTATCATTTCAGCCATTTCGTCGGTTGGTACTACGTTGCCGTTATCCAAATTTATGTCGGCTGTTCTGTAACCTTGTTCAAGGGTTTTTTCGATTGCTTTATCAATAAATGTTGCTGCTTCTTGCATTCCGAAAGAAAGGTCGAACATCATTCCTACCGAAGCAATCATTGCAATAGGATTGGCTTTGTTTTCTCCCGCAATATCGGGAGCTGAACCGTGAACCGGTTCGTACAGAGAATATTTTTCACCAACGCTTGCAGAAGGAAGCATTCCGAGACTTCCCGTAATCATTCCGGCTATATCACTAATAATATCTCCAAAAAGATTTGAAGTAACAATAACGTCGAACTGACGCGGGTCTCTTACAATTTGCATTGCAGTATTATCCACATAAAGATTTTTAAGTTCAACATCGGGATATTCAAGGCTAACTTCTTCAACAACTTTTCTCCAAAATTGAGAAACTTCCAACACATTCGCCTTATCTACAGAAGTTAAAACCTTTTTACGTTTTTGAGCAACCTTAAACGCTTGGTGCGCAATTCTTTCTATTTCGTGTTTTTCGTAGACCATTGTGTTAAACCCTTTGCTTTCGTCGTATCCGCGAGGTTCTCCAAAATAGATTCCTCCGGTTAGTTCGCGAAAAACGACAAAATCGGTACCGAGTAAAACTTCATCTTTAAGAGAAGAGGAATTAACAAAAGAAGGATATACTTTCGCGGGTCGAATGTTGGTAAAAAGTCCCAACGATTTACGAAGTTTCAGCAAAGCGGCTTCGGGTTTGAGATGATGTTCCAAGTTTTCCCATTTATATCCGCCAACGGCACCAAGTAAAACAGCGTCAGAATTATAGCAAGCCTCAATTGTTTCGTCAGTAAGAGGGGTACCGTACTCATCGTAAGAGCAACCGCCCATTAATCGTTCTGTTGTTTCAATTTTTAAATCATATTTTGCCGCTACATGATGCATTAGTTTTACGGCGGCATTCATTACCTCGGGACCAATACCGTCGCCGGGCAGAAGTGTTACTTTTTTATTCATCATTAGTCCTCATCATCTTTGTTTTTTACCCAACTCATCATACCGCG
>CAZTYP010000048.1:0-12931 GCA_964617555.1 uncultured Melioribacteraceae bacterium
TGGTAAACAGTTACAATGGCAAATTGCCACCGTGCAATAGATAATACATCCATGCTACCTCCCAACTAATTGATAAAAAAAGACTTCATACCATTATGAATATCTAATAAAGTAATATTTATTTCCGGTACGGATATATAATATAAATTGTAACAAAAAGTCTTTTTAAGGAGATAAACAACAAAGCAGATTTGTATGGAAAGAAGCAAAACAAAAAACATGTAAGGAATGTTTACGTAAGCGTTGTTTACGTAAATGTGTTGTTTGTTAAGCAAATAATACATTGAGTCCAATATTAATTGTTTTAGCTGAATTAAATTACAAAAAAAACTTTTAATTATGAAAGTATTTATAATAATATTTTTTATCCTATTTTAATGTGTTGTATAAAACAAAAAGAATTGGTTAAGGTTTGAAAATATTATTTGCTTAACTCAAGCATTTTTTCAATCGGAAGTTTTGCTTTTTCGGCTAAAGTTTTAGGAACTTTAACTTCGTATTGTTCATATTTTAAAGCATCTAATATGTTGTTAAGGGTAATTTTTTTCATATAATCGCAAATAGCGTTTTCATTCATCGGAATAAAATTTTTTTCCGGATGCAGTTTTTTTAATCTGTGTAAAATGCCTGTTTCCGTTGCGATTACGAAATTTTTGTTTGATGAAGATTCAACATGTTTAATCATTCCCTCGGTGGAATAAACTTTTATATTATTCTGCGATTTTGAGGTGCAATTTGCGGAACAACTACATTCGGGGTGAATTAAAAAATCCGCATTTGGATTTTCTTTAATTTTTTCTTCAAAATCATTGATATTTATTTTTTTATGAACATGGCAAGCCCCTTCCCAGATTTTCATTTTCCGTTTTGTTGTTGTCATAACAAATTTACCAAGAAAACGATCGGGACAAAAAAGGATTAATTTTTCTTCCGGTATAGATTTAACAATTTCCACGGCGTTAGAAGAGGTACAACAATAATCGGATTCGGCTTTAACTGCAGCCGTAGTGTTTATATAGGAAACAACTACGGCATTCGGATTTTCTTCTTTCCATTTTTTCAACTCTGCTGCCGTAATACTATCGGCAAGAGAACAACCCGCTGTTAAATCAGGAATTAAAACTTTTTTATCCTGAGAAATTATTGATGCCGTTTCCGCCATAAAGTGCACACCGCAAAAAAGAATAATGTCGGCATCGGTATTTGCCGCTTGTCTGGCAAGTCCAAGGGAATCGCCGACAAAGTCGGCAATATCTTGTACTTCCGGCAATTCATAATTGTGAGCAATAATAACAGCGTTTTTTTCTTTTTTTAATCTTTTTATTTTTTCAATCAAATTTTCCATATAAACCTCGATTGGCATTATAATTAATAAACATATTGCCCTATATCAAGAGCAACGGCGGAGTGTGTTAACGCTCCGACAGAAATAAAATCCACTCCGGTTTCGGCAATTGCTTTAATTCTTTCCAAAGTAACGTTACCGGAAGCTTCCGTTAATACACGACCGTTAATGTAATCAACGGCATTTTTCATCTCCTCGTTAGTCATGTTATCGAGCATAATTATATTTACATTATTATTTAATGCTTCTTCAACTTCTGCCATGTTTGTTGTTTCAACTTCAATTTTTATTTTGCTATCAACATTTGCGCGTATTTTTTTTACGGCAGCGGTAATACCTCCGGCAACTTTTATATGATTATCTTTAATCATTACCATATCAAACAAACCGATTCTGTGATTTATACCCCCGCCGGTTTTTACGGAATATTTATCAAGCATTCTGTATGCGGGTAAGGTTTTACGGGTATCGAGAATATAAGCCCCGGTACCGGCAACGGCTTTTACAAATTGATTTGTTTTTGTTGCAACACCCGACATACGTTGAATGAAGTTAAGAGCTGTTCGTTCACCGGTTAATATTGCGTTGTACAGACCGGAAAACTCTACAAGAATATCGCCGGATTTAATTTCATCTCCGTCTTTAAACTTAGGAAGCCACGTAATTGATTTATCCAGTTTTTTGAAAACTTTTTCAATTACAGGCAAACCGGCTAAAATGCCGTCCGCTTTGGCTTTTATAAAAGCGGTGATTTTCATCTCTTTCGAAATTAGATTATCGGTAGTAATATCACCGGTTTTTATGTCTTCTTCCAAAGCTAAGTCGATTAAATGTTCAACCCCTTCAAGAGTAATTTTTGTTTCCGTTATTATTTTTTTCATTATTTCTTTATTATTGTTTAAGTTGTTCCAATCTTGTTTGTTTCCCTTTTTGTTGAATAATTTCAACAAAGAATTTTTTCTTTACATGTGGAAAATCAGAGCGTTTATGAGCACCCCTGCTTTCTTTTCTGTGTAAGGCGGCATTTGTAATAAGTTTTGCTACGGTTATAATCGATTTTAGTTGAAATCCGTAATATTCGTTTTGCTGTAGGTTAAACGAATTTTCCGTTTTGTTCAATAACATATTAAATTTTATTAAATCCTCTTTGTTGCGAACAATACCGGCATATTTAAAAATCAATTTCGAGATATTTTCTTTTTCCGTAATAAAAGATTGCCGTAAATTTTCGTTAATATGGAATTTACATTTTTCAGGTGAGATGTTAATAGTCTCTTTCGACAAAGTTTGTGCATACTCAACAGCTCTTTTGCTAAAAACCAAACACTCCAACAGGGAATTGCTTGCCAATCTGTTAGCGCCGTGAACACCGGTAGAAGCAACTTCGCCGGCAACAAAAAGTCCGTTAATATTTGTTTCTCCATTAACCCCGCTTTTAACACCTCCAATCATATAATGAGCAGCGGGAGCAACCGGAATTAGATCCGTTGCAATATCAAGTCCGTATTTTTTTAATTCCAGATTAATATTATGAAAACGTTTCCTCATTTTTTCTGCATTTAAATGAGTTAACGAAAGATATACTTTATTATTCGGTTTTTGCCATTCTTTGTAAATTTCGTATGCAACAAAATCGCGAGGAGCAAGTTCCGCTTTAGGATGTTTTCCTAACATAAACCGTTTGCCGTTGCTGTTAACCAAAAATGCCCCTTCGCCGCGAACCGCTTCGCTAATTAAATATGTTTCTCCGGTGTTTGTAACAAGAGACGAGGGATGAAACTGAATAAATTCCATTCCCGCAATTTCCGCACCGGCTTCGTACGCCAAAAAGATTCCGTCTCCGGTAGAAGATTTTGGATTTGTAGAACGGTTGTAAATTGCCGAAGCGCCGCCGGAAGCAAGCATTGTATTAAAAGAAAGAAAACATATTTCTTCTTTTTCGAGGTAATTATAACCGACAAAACCGTTGCATCTGTTATTTTCAACAAGCAGATTAAAAACAAAGGTATTTTCAAAGATTGAGATGTTCTTTTTTTCTTTTACTTTTGAGGCCATAAACTCGACAATTTTTTTTCCGGTTGCATCCCCGTCGGCATGTAAAACGCGATTATGGGAATGCGCTCCCTCCAAACCGAGAGCCAATTTTCCGTTAACCTTGTCGAATTGCATTCCCATTTCAATCAATTCTTTCACGCGATTGCTACCGTCGGAAACAAGAATTTTTACAGCCTCTTTTTTACAAAGCCCTACACCCGCAACAAGAGTATCGTTATAGTGGCTTTCGAGAGAATCGTTTTCATCAATTACCGCAGCAATTCCCCCCTGGGCATGGAACGAACTGCTTGTTTCCAAAGTTGATTTTGTAACGAGCCCAACACTCCCGTATTCCGAGGCATAATATGCAGTGGCAAGTCCTGCCAATCCGCTTCCCAAAACAAGAAAATCGAATTTATGTTTATTCATTGTTCTCCTTGTATTTTATTAAATCCTTTTTCGGCTTCGGATAAAAATCTTTTAATTTTGTTTTTATCTTTTTTGCCGAAAGAGTCTTCAACTCCCGTATGAGCATCAACGCCGGCGGGTTTTACCGTAATAATTGCATTATAAACATTTTCGGGGGTTAATCCTCCGGCCAAAATTACCGGCTTGTTGGAATGGTTAACCAATGCTTTGCTGATTTCCCAATCATGGGTTATTCCCGTGGCTCCCGTAGCTCCGGAAACGGGATTGTAAGTATCGGTTATATAAGCATTAACATAATTACTTTGCAAATCAATAATTTTTTTTAGTTCGGAAAGATTATGTTTACCGACAATCAGACTTTTTATTATTATAATTTCCGGATTTATTTTTTTTACTTTTGCTAATTCCCTTAATTCAATTTCACCATGTAATTGAACTATATTAACACCCAGTTTTTTGCATAAATTTATTATTTCTCGTGCATTATTTAGGTAAGTAATTAAAATTCCATGAACGGAAGGAGGTAATTTTTTAATTATTTTTGCAGCGTCGGCTTCGGTAATATCTTCTTTGTTTACGGGTAAACGGAAGGGAAAACCAAGAAATTTTACCCCGCTTTTAATTAGTAATTGAGCTTCTCTATTATCGGAAACACCTGCGATTTGAATAAATTTATTAAAACCGTTCATTATATTTTTTTATTTTATATTCGAAAAATACGGCTATTATTTTTTTATTGAAACTTATTTGTACAAAAAGCATCTAAATGTGGAAAAATTTTAGGAAAAGAATGAAAAACGAAGAACTTACTTTAAATTCGGTTGAAGATTTTAAGGAATTTATTTCAAAAAATGCGGGAACCGTTACATATTTCAGCACGCCTACGTGTAACGTTTGTAAAGTATTGAAACCTAAATTAAAAGAGATGCTTGCCAAACATTTTCCGGAAATGAAATTTGCGTATGTTAATACAACGGAAGCACAGGAGATGGCGGCACAAAATCACATATTTGCCGTTCCTACAATTTTATTTCATTTGGACGGAAGAGAGTTTATCAGAAAATCCAGAAACGTAAATCTAAATGTTTTGGCCGAAGAGTTGGAACGCCCGTACAGCATGCTCTTCGAATAGCCGACATGAAAAAGGAAACAGATTTCGGTGTTGTAAACAAAACCCCCTATTAAAACGAGTAATTTAACCCGGCAATAATTCCTATATTCTGTGCGGTTCTGTCAACGCCATGGATAGTTTCTTCTTTATCTGCTTCAACAAGTTTTATGTTGTTCATAATACTCCATTTAGCTGAAGCGTCAAAGAAGAGTTTTTTTGTTATTCTATATTTAAATCCGCCACCGATAGCCAGCATTGTGCTATTATCTTTTTCAACGGTTTCGGGCAAATTTATGGTTGGACCGTTATTAATCTTAATATGTCCGTTCATTGTTAAATTGTAAAAGAATATACCCCCCTCAAAAAAGAAGTAAGGTTTCATTTTTCTGTTACCGAAAAGATATTTTACATTAAGAGTTGCCGGAAAAATATTAAGCGGAGCGGAAACATCAAGTATTCCGTCAAGATTAATGTTATCTATTATTCCGGAAAGTTCATCATAAATTTTTTGTTTTAAGATGTTTTCGTCGGCGTTGTAATGGGAATATCCGGTTACAAGGCCCAATTCAAAATTTTTGTTGGGTGCATAAATAAAAATGATTTCGCCGCCCAGACCGTTATTATAATTGTTGGAAAGTTCTCCAACAGGAATATATATACCGCCTTTGGCATTAATACCAAACTGAGCGTTTATTATTGTGGCAAAACAGAAAAAAACGGAAGATAATATTATTAATCTTTTTTTCATTATTTAATCCTTCTTTGTGTTGTTGTTCGATAAAAATTTTCCAACTAAAATGGCAACAAGAACCGTTAAATATAATTGTCCGGATATTCCTATAAATATTGCAAGCGAACGTGCCGCGGGAACAGCCGGGGTTATTTCTCCGTATCCTACGGTAGTTAATGTAATAAAACTGTAATATATGTAATCAAAAAAACGAGGGGTGTTTGTATAACTGAAATTAATTGTTTCAACGGACTTGCCTGCTATTTGATAAAGTGTTTGTAAAAGGGTAAAAAGAAATCCCCCGATTATTCCTATTAATAAATAACTGTTTATTGCGTTTAAAATTAATACGGAAGTTATTTTATCGTTTTTTGCAACATAAGCAATCATTGAATAGGTGATGTAAATAAAGAAGAAAATCAAGACGTTAAAAGCAATAAATTTCATCTCCAATGTAAAAATAAAATGCTTAAGCCACAGAAAAAGGAGTGTAAAAAAACCGAAATAAGAGAGACGAATAAATTTTTTTTTGCGAAATTTTAATGATGTAACACCCGATAAAACAATTGCCGAAATAATAATATCGAAAAGCCAATTATTAAAATCGATAGATTTAATTATGGAATAGGCAAAAACAAAAAGCAATAACGAAAAAAGAAGTATAAAATTATTTTGTTTTAATGTTTTTTCGGTAAAAAAACTATTGTTTTCCGCAATTGCATGTATTTTCTTTTTAATAATTCGCATTTGAAAATAATTTAATTGAATTTTTTAAAATTACAACAAAAAGATGAAAGATTCATAATATTTAATATAGGTAAAAAGGTATAAAACAATTATGTTGTTATTTACAGAGCAAAAACGTTTTGTTGCATACAAATGTTCAACAAATAATTTTTGAAATTAGTCGATTATTAATTATATTTAGTATTCTGAAAATTTTAATTTAGGATATAGAGAAATGAAAAAAGGAATTCATCCGGAAAATTACAGACCGGTAGTGTTTAAGGATATGTCAGTTGATTATGCTTTTATTGTTAGTTCAACAGTAAAAACAAATGATACAATTGTTTGGGAAGATGGAAATACTTATCCGTTGGTAAAATTGGAAATTTCAGACAAATCTCATCCTTTCTTTACAGGAAAACAAAAAATGGTCGATTCGGCCGGTCGTGTTGAAAGATTTAACAAAAAATACGCTAAAAAGAAATAATTTTTTTTCGGTATTTTAATTTTAAAAGCTGATAATTTTTATAAAAATTATCAGCTTTTTTTTTTACTTATCATAAATTCTGCTAATTTCTAATTCTCTTTTTCATTATTTTTTAATCTAAGATTTTTTTTAACGGACGGATTTTAAACTGTTTTTACAACCTTAACCTTTGTGTATAAAAAAAGGAAAAATTAGTTGACTAACGTAAAAGACACATCTTTTTCTCCCAAAAGTGTTCGCGAAATTGCCGTTAAAATTCTTAACAGAATTGAAATTTCCGGTGCCTATCCGGAAAAATTACTTGATTTGGAATTACAAACAAATGTTTTAAATAAAAAAGATAAAGCCCTTCTTTATGAAATTATTCACGGTGTAATAAGAAATTTAATACAACTCGATTGGGTCCTTTCCGAATTTTACAACGGAAAGTTTAAGAATTTGCCTAAAGACGTAAAAAATATAATGAGAGTTGCCCTATATCAATTGTTATTCTTGGATAAAGTACCGGCATATGCAGTTGTAAACGAAGCGGTTAAGTTGGCAAAAACAAAAAAAGGTAAACGAATATCTCAAATTATCAACGGTGTTTTGCGTAACGTTTTACGAAACAAAAACAACATTAAATATCCCGATAAAAAAGAAAATTACGTAAAATTTCTTTCGGTTTATTACTCCCACCCGATCTGGTTGGTTGAACGTTGGTTAGCTCTATACGGGAAAAAGTTTACCGAAGGGCTTCTCTCCGCAAACAATCGCAAACCGAAACTTTCCATACGCGTTAACGGACTTGTTACAAATATTGAAGAGATGAAAAAAATCCTTACCGAAAACGGTTATTCGTTTACCCAGGCCGAGTATTTACCCGACTATATAAATTTGAACTCATTTTCTAATATAAGCGATTGGGAATATTTTAAAAAGGGATATTTTTCCATTCAGGACGAAAGCACAGGGTTTTCGTGTTATTTACTTAATCCGAAACCGGGAGAAAAAGTCTTGGATTTATTTTCGGCCCCCGGCGGAAAAACGGGGCTGCTTGCAAATTTAATGAAAAACCAAGGCGAGATTGTTGCTGTTGATAAGTATGCCGGAAGATTAAAAACACTTAAAAAAAACATGGAAAGACTTGCCGTAACAAACGTTACTGTTGTAGAAGCCGATGCTTTGAAATTTAATCCCGCAGAAAAATTCGATAAAATTTTATTAGATGCTCCATGCTCTGGTTTGGGTACACTAACCAAGAAACCTGATATCAAGTGGAAACGGGATATTGAAGATATTCATAAATTATCGAAATTACAGATTAATCTACTTGAAAAAGGAGCTTCGTTACTTAAACCCGGCGGGGAATTGGTTTTCAGTACATGTACAATTGAACCGGAAGAAAACTTTGAGACGATAAAAAAATTTTTAATTAATCATCCGGAATTTGAATTAGTTAATGCAAGTAATTATTTTAATAAAAAATTAATAGCGGAAAACGGATGTTTGCAGACATATCCGAATATTCACGGAATTGACGGGGCGTTTGCCGCTAAGTTAAAACTTAACGATGAGTGAAACAATGGAAAGCTTAAAAAATTTTGGTGAAGAACTTAAAAAACAACGGGAAAAGGTGGGAATAACAATCTCTGATATATACGAACGCACCCGTATAGATAAAAAATATCTTGAAGAGATGGAAAAAGGAAATTTTGGAATAATGCCCGATGTTTATATGCGTGCGTTTATTCGTAAGTATGCCGATGCAGTGGATTTGAACCCAAACGAAACAATCCAAAAATATGAAGCCGCTTGCTCGGGAAAACCTATTAATGAAGTTGAAACAACAAAAGAAGACGAACAGTTAACGGAAAATAATAATGAAAAAGAGAAGGTTTACGGAGAACAAAATTCCGGATACGAAGAAACAATCCATAAAAAAACAAGTCCGACAATTATCATTGGGGTTGTTTTGCTTTTTATCCTTTTTGGGGTGGGATATTTTCTTTTCGGCGGAGCTGATTCGGAACAGATTATTGTGGAAAAGAAAGTAGAAGATATATTAAAAGAACAAAATAAAAACAATAATGAAAGATTTGAAATAGCACAAAAACAAAATACGGAAAACGCTTCTGTAACGGCAAAAGATTCTCTATCGTTAAAAATTAATGCAATGGATACTTCGTGGTTTAGAATTATTGTTGATAAAACAAAAAACGATGAGTTTATTTTAAATCCTAATCACACAAAAACAATAAATGCAAAAAATCAAATAAAACTTTTGGTTGGTAATTCCGGTGGAATTGAATTTGTTCTGAACGGAAAAAAATTGGAATTTACCGGTACAAAGGGGGAAATAAAAAACATTATTGTTAATGCAAAAGGAATAAAATATTTGCCCGTAAAGAAGAAAACCGCAAAATGAACGAAAACCCTAAAGAACAAATAGAAAAACTAAGAGAGAAGATTAATTATCATAATCATAAGTATTATGTTTTGGCAGAGCCGGAAATATCGGATTACGAATTCGATATGCTTATGAATAAACTTATTGAACTGGAAAAAAAAGCTCCAGAATTAATTACGCCGGATTCCCCCACGCAACGAGTAGGCTCGGATTTGACAAAAATCTTTAATCCTGTTGAACATAAAACTCCGATGCTTAGTCTTGCCAATACATATTCCAAAGATGAATTGGTTGCTTTTGACCAAAGAGTTAAAAACAGTCTGGATGAAAACGAGAAAATAGAATATGTTGTTGAGTTGAAAATTGACGGCGTCTCGGCAAGTTTACATTACGAAAACGGATATCTTGTTCGTGCGGCAACAAGAGGAGACGGCAAAATCGGTGAAGAAATTACCAACAACATTCGCACAATCAGAAGCATTCCTTTACGTGTAAAGGAGAAAAACCCTTTTGAAGTAAGGGGCGAGGTTTTTATGCCCCTTAAAGCGTTTGGTAAAATAAATGCGGAAAGAGAAGCCGCCGGAGAAAAACGCTTTGCCAACCCCAGAAATTTAACTGCCGGCACATTAAAATTGCAGGACCCGAAAGAAGTAGCCAAACGCCCTCTTGATATTTTTACATATTATTTTTTAAGCGATGAACACAAACTGAAAACACAAATAGAAGGGCTTAATTATCTTAAAGAATTAGGATTTAAAATTAATCCTTACTTTCAGTTATGTGCAAATATAAATGAAGTGATAGAATATTGTATCGAATGGGAAAAAAAAAGGGAAGAACTTCCATACGAAATAGACGGAGTTGTAATAAAGGTTAATTCCGTTGAACAGCAAAAACGCTTGGGTAGCATTGCAAAATCACCCCGTTGGGCTACGTCGTTTAAATTTAAAGCAAAGCAAGTTATAACAAAATTACATAAAATTACTTGGCAGGTGGGGCGTACCGGTGCCGTTACTCCAGTTGCCGAACTTGAACCGGTTGAACTGGCCGGCTCCGTAATAAGCAGAGCAACACTGCATAATTTTGATGAGATAAAAAGAAAAGATATTAGGGAAGGGGATTTTGTTAAAATTGAAAAAGGAGGCGATGTAATTCCCAAAGTGGTTGAAGTTGATTTATCTTTGCGTCCGGCAAACTCCAAAGAAACACGCTTGCCGGAATATTGCCCCGTTTGCAATACAAAACTGATACAACCCGAAAACGAAGTTGCTCTTTATTGCCCAAACAATAAATGCCCCGCCCAGATAAAAGAAAGGCTAATTCATTTTGCTTCTCGCGGTGCAATGGATATAGAAGGATTAGGTGAGGCGATAATAAATCTTTTGGTGGAAAAAGGATTCTTAAAAGATTTCGCTGATATTTATAATCTAAATTTACACGAAGACGAATTAAAAGCTATCGAAGGATTTGGAGAAAAAAGTATTGATAATCTTTTTGCATCAATAGAAAAAAGCAAAAAACAGCCGTTTCACAGAGTCCTTTTCGCTTTAGGAATAAGATACGTGGGGGCGGGGGTTGCCAGAAAACTAACAACGGCTTTTAAAAGTATTGATAAACTTATTACCGCAACAAAAGAAGATTTGGAAGCTGTTGACGAAATAGGTCCGAGTATTAGCAATAGTTTGTTGCAGTATTTTTCCGATGAAAAAAACTTAGGATTAATTAATAAACTTAAAAAAGCGGGTTTGAATTTTGAAGAAAAAACTCCGGAAAAAACAAATAAAAAACTGCAAGGACTTTCGTTTATATTAACCGGTTCGCTTTCTTCAATGAAAAGAGATGAAGCAAAGGAACGGATAATTGCTGCGGGCGGGAAGTTTGTATCGTCATTAAGCGGTAGAACAGATTTTCTTGTTGTGGGCCAAAATCCGGGGTCTAAACTTGAAAAAGCAAAAAAAATAGGCGTAAAAATTTTATCGGAAGATGAGTTTATAAAATTATTAAACGGTTCAAATGATTTCTAAAATTAAAAACAAAATAGCCGAAAAAATAGCAATCCGTAAATATGCAATTAACAAAAAAGAAAAAAAATCTTTTAATAATTTTTTTACGGAGGCTAACGATGTATTAATAATACTTCCTCAAAACCACGCCGGTTTATCAACGGCGTTGCAAGATATTATTCGTTATGTCTTAATTCATAAAAAAAATTTGTATTTAATTTATAAAAAAGAATTTCAAAGTTTTATACCCACCGATATACGTTATGCGGCGTTGGCTGTAACAAAAGAAAATAAGACGAAACTGGGATTGCCGAATAAATTTCTAATCAATAAAATAAAAAAATACAAATTCGATTTAATAATTGATTTAAATTTGGAATATGATATTTTTTCTTTGGTTTTATCTACTATTCCCGAGGCAAATTTTAGAGTGGGATTTGTGAAAAAAAATTCGGATTATTTCTATAACTATCAAATTCCACAAGAAATAAATTCTGAAAAATCATATAGAAATTTATTAAATTCCTTAAGAATGTTTTAAAATTATGTTAAAACCGATAATCTTTTAACCGAAATAAGAAAGAACCGTTATGAATGAAACGATAAACTATGAATTAACAAATAAAGACGGCATAACAATTTTTAAACTGAATGAAAAACGGTTTGATGCGTCAATAGCCGGTTTGGTTAAGGCAGAGTTTACAATAATATTATCCGAAGGGAACAACAAATTTATTGTGGATATGTCAGAGGTTGAATATTGCGACAGTTCGGGCTTAAGTGCGCTGCTTTTGGCATTTAGGATTTTACAGGCGGAAGAAGGAAAAATTATTATTGCCGCCCCTCAAAAAAGTGTTAAAACACTTATCGAAATTTCACAATTAAACAAAGTTTTACCTTTCTACGCAACAGTAGAAGAAGCTATTAACAATTTTTAAAACTAATCAAGAAATTCTGTGGACAGATCAATAGATTATTTTATAATAGTTGCTTATTTGATAGGCATTGCTATTTTCGGAATGGTAAAAGGGGGAAAACAGAAAACGTCAAAAGATTATTTCCAAAGTTCCGATTCCGTACAGTGGTGGGCCGTTTGTTTTTCCATTGTTGCCGCCGAAACAAGCACGCTTACTTTTATTTCAATCCCCGGTTTGGCTTATTTAACAAATCTTAACTTTTTACAGGTAACATTCGGTTATTTGCTTGGTAGAATTGTGATAGGGTTTTTCTTTTTACCCTCTTATTTCAAAGGCGAACTTTCAACCGCATATCAGTTTCTGGAAAATAGATTCGGCAGCAAAACACGTTCTTTTGCTTCGGTTGTTTTTATCTTTACCCGTTTGGCTGCCGACGGTGTAAGACTTTTTGCAACGGCAATACCGTTAAAATTAATGTTGGATATTAGTTATCCCGTTGCAATTATTATTATTGCACTTATTGCTTTAACTTATACTTATGTAGGCGGAGTTAAAGGCGTTATCTGGGTTGATGTAATTCAAATGTTAATTTATCTCGGCGGAGCTTTTGTTGCCCTCGGCTTTTTGCTTTTCGATTTTCTTCCCAACGGATTTGATACGATAATTTCGGTTTCGGAATCTGCCAATAAGTTACAAATATTTAATTGGGGGTTTGATAACGGGGTCGCCGGGTTTTTCTCGCAACCTTATACGGTAATTG
>CAZTYP010000049.1:0-16129 GCA_964617555.1 uncultured Melioribacteraceae bacterium
CTTGCTTTCACAAGCGGTCCACAGCGTTTCAAGCCTAGGTAAGGTTCTTCGCGTTGCATCGAATTAAACCACATGCTCCACTGCTTGTGCGGGCCCCCGTCAATTCCTTTGAGTTTCAACCTTGCGATCGTACTCCCCAGGTGGAATACTTAATGCATTAGCTGCGGCACCGAGTTCTAAGAACCCGACACCTAGTATTCATCGTTTACGGCGTGGACTACCAGGGTATCTAATCCTGTTCGCTCCCCACGCTTTCGCTCCTCAGCGTCAGATACGAGCCAAGAGACTGCCTTCGCCATCGGTGTTCTTCCAGATATCTACGCATTTCACCGCTACACCTGGAATTCCGTCTCTCTCTCTCGATCTCAAGACCTGCAGTATCAAAGGCAGTTCTACAGTTAAGCTGTAGGCTTTCACCTCTGACTTACAGACCCGCCTGCGAGCCCTTTATACCCAGTAAATCCGGACAACGCTTGCCCCCTACGTATTACCGCGGCTGCTGGCACGTAGTTAGCCGGGGCTTATTCTAAAGGTACAGTCAATACAGGCTACCAACCTGCTTTTTCTTCCCTAAAAAAAGGAGTTTACAATCTTACGACCTTCATCCTCCACGCGGCGTTGCTGGGTCAGACTTTCGTCCATTGCCCAATATTCCTCACTGCTGCCTCCCGTAGGAGTCTGGACCGTGTCTCAGTTCCAGTGTGGCTGATCATCCTCTCAGACCAGCTATCGATCGTTGCCTTGGTAAGCCGTTACCTTACCAACAAGCTAATCGAACACAAGCTCATCCATAGGCGTAATAAATTACTTTAACAACATCACCATGCGGTGCCGCTGCGTTATATGGTATTAGCCCCAATTTCTCGGAGTTATCCCTTTCCCATGGGTAGATTACTTATGCATTACTCACCCGTGCGCCAGTATACTCGCTCTCCGAAGAGAACTTTCCCCTTGACTTGCATGTGTTAAGCACGCCGCCAGCGTTCGTCCTGAGCCAGGATCAAACTCTCCGTTGTAAATTTAATTTACTTTTAAAACTGACGTAATCTTCATTTTGTCATTCACTAAAGTCTTGCTTTAGTCATTCACTCTGTTTAAGAACATTATTTTCAAACGGACTCGAAACTTAAGTGTTTTATTTAATTTTGTCAAGCAAAATTATTTTCAAACACTTTTACATAGTTAATCGTTTTCATTCAACATCAAATCGCTAAAAATCGCATCATTAAAGTTATGAAGTTTTCTGCTTAATGTCAATAACTTTTTTATTTATTTTGCTTTGTTTCAAATTATATCAGAACATATCCCAAAAAATCAGAGCTTTAAAGTTAGATATTATTTTTTATTTATGCAAACATTATTTCTTTTTTTGTTTAATCTTTTACATCTGCTCAAAACAATCTGTAATAATGTTCAAACCCAAATTAAAAAGTTATAAGAAGTAAGGTCCGTGAAAACAACATTATGTATAAGCAAAAAAAAACTAAAGAACGTAAAACTCATATGGGGATAACATTATGATAAAAATATAGCAACACAAAAATGCCCTTCCTATGGCGTTTTCACATAATAAGAAGGTTCTCTTTCATAATTTTACAAAATAAATGCTTTCGGAAACACCGAAAAACAAAGTTTTCTCTTAAAGAAAATAATTTGGAATAATCAGAAAATCGATGTTAAGAAACTGAAACGGTCTATTTCATATGTATATATGTGTGTTGTAAGCGGATTGTTTTTTTATTATGTGTTCTTCTGAGGAACTTGTTCCTTATAATTAAAGTATTTTGGCTATACTATTGAAAAATTACTATAATTTTTCCCTTTGCGGAGAGAGAGGGATTCGAACCCTCGGAACCCCGAAAGGAGTTCAACGATTTTCGAGACCGTCCCGTTCAACCACTCCGGCATCTCTCCTTATGTATTATAATTTAATGCTACAATACTTTATAAAAATTAAATGTTAAAATAGCAAAAATATTTTGAATTAATCATTAATTCTTATCTTTAAATTAAAGTGCTCAATTTATATAGTCCCTTTTTGATGTAATTAATATATAGTATTCTTGTGTAAAGTTACAATAACTGAATAATAGATATGGTAAATGCAAAGAATATTACAAAAAACAATATTATTTAAAGCAATTCTTTATTTTAATGTTATTACAATATTTTCATTATTTTTCCAAAAAAAATTATATTTTAATAAGAGTAACTATTTTTATTTATAAAAAGCAATAATAAAGGGAAAACTCATGGATGCTTCAATAATAAAGAAAATTATGGGGAATAAACTTTTTCAAAATGTAAATTTTGACGGTTTATCCTTTAATAATATTCAGGGAAATGTTTGTATTTTAAATCAAGGAGAACTGCTTTATCGCGAAGGCGAAAATAACACTTCTCTTTTTCTTATTGTACGGGGTGAAATAAATTTAATACCCAGCCAATTTAACTCTGCAAACGACTCTGTTATATATAGTGAAAATGATTTTTTCGGAGTTAATGAATTTATTACCGAAATGCCCCGTGGCGAATCGGCAATTGCTATCCGTGATACTTATTTGATAGAGTTATCAAAAGAAGAAGTGAATTCGTTGATTAATCAAAATTCGGAAATATTAACAAATATTTATTCTTCCTCCAAACAAACAGAAACCGGTTACAATCCGGAACCAAATACATCTCTTGAATTTCCCAAAGAAGAACAAAATTTGAGTGAATTGTCAACAAATAACATTGCTGCAACAGATGAGCTTCCTCTTTCTGAATTTGAAGAAGAAACAGATATTCATGAAAAAGAAACAATTGAAAAAATCTTTGCTCCCGAAACTCCCGTTACAGAAGAAAAGTCCCGCGAAATTTCTCCCGCGGAAAACGTTCCTACTCAAAATTCATTAAGTACCGAGATGACTTTTGAGCAGTTGGACAGAATTAATAAAGCCGCTCATCTGGTTAATTCCAATGTAAAAATAGATGACGTTCTTAAAAATATTGTTGATGTTTCCGTTGCGTTATGCGATGCGGAACGAGGTACATTATATTTAGTAGATAAAAGTAAAAACGAACTTTGGTCTAAAGTATTACAAGGGAATGAACCGCGAAAAATCACTCTTAAAATCGGGACCGGTTTAGCCGGCTGGGCTGCCGCAAATAAAACGGTGGTTAATGTCCCAGATGCAAGTAAAGATGATAGATTTAACGATACATTTGATAAAAGTAGCGGCTTTAAAACCAAAACCGTTTTATGTTTTCCGATAAAAAATAAAAACGATGATGTTGTAGGAGTAATCCAACTATTAAACAGTAAGAAAGGGGCTTTTACCAAATTGGATGAAAATTTCCTTTATGCCCTTTCTACTCATGCCGCGTTGGCTTTGCAAAATGCCGATTTGGTAGAACAACTCTTAAAAACCGAAAGAATTTCATCACTGGGGAAAATGGCAAATTTTTTAATTCAAGATATAAAGAAACCGATTCTTGTCAGTAAGCGTTATGCAGAACATTTGAAAAAGAAAGAACTTGCTCCCAATATAGAGCAAGTAGTTGATATGCTTTTGGAACAACTTAATAATATTGCCGATCTGGTAGAATCCACTTCAAATTATTCAGAAGGGAAATCCGTTTTGCGTAGTAGCGAAATTAATTTGAATGAACTACTTAACGACTTTACTGAAAGGATTTCTTCTTACGTACATTCTATGAATTGTGCAATTGTTAAAAATTATGATGCCGATGTAAGAGTAAATATTGACTTAAAAGAATTTTATCAGGCATTTAAACATATAATTAAAAATGCTTGTGAAGCAATGCCAAATGGTGGAGATATAGAAATTGCAACTAAAATTGATAACAATAAAGTTAAGTTAACTATTAAAGATAACGGACTTGGTATACCGCCCGGATTTGAAGAAAAAATTTTCGAACCGTTTATGTCTTACGGTAAAAAGAACGGAACAGGTCTTGGGCTTTCGGTTACAAAAAAAATAATTGAAGAACATGAGGGAACAATAAAAGCCGGAAGCAATATGGGAATAGGAACTTCTATTATCATAACTTTACCGACTGCCTAATTTTATGTCAGAAAAATTAATAGTTGTTTTAGGCCCTACAGCTGTGGGCAAAA
Source organism: uncultured Melioribacteraceae bacterium (assembly GCA_964617555.1). Taxonomy (GTDB): domain Bacteria; phylum Bacteroidota; class Ignavibacteria; order Ignavibacteriales; family Melioribacteraceae; genus 1-14-2-50-31-20. Next base: position 4,124 of record CAZTYP010000049.1, read on the forward strand.
CACGATTTGCCGTTAAACTTGCTTATAAATTCAACGGTGAAATCATTTCCGCCGATTCACGACAAGTATATAAATACATGAATATCGGAACCGGAAAAGATCTTGAAGAATATTCCGTAAACAATATTACCATTCCATACCATTTAATAGATATAATTTCTCCGCAAAAGGAATATAATCTTTTTTTATTTCAAAAAAATTTTACCGATGCCTTTAACAAAATTTCCGGAAAACGTAAGTTGCCTTTTCTTGTCGGGGGAACCGGATTATATGTTCATTCGATATTAAAAAAATATCCATTAGTAAAAGTAGATTTCAATTCACCGCGAGCAAATGAATTAAGTGCTATGAAAAAACCGGAACTGGAAAAAATCTTAAACTCCCTCCCCAAAAATCTTCATAATACAACAGACACAATAGATAAGGAACGAACAATTAAAGCAATATTAATTGCCGAAGCCAAAAGAAATAAAAAAAACCAACTCCCCGAATTTGTTCCGTTAGTTATCGGAATAACGGAAGACCGCGATATAATAAAAAAAAGAATAACCGTACGGTTAAAAACCAGACTTAAAAACGGAATGATTGAAGAAGTTGAAAATCTTATTGCTTCCGGAATATCATTTGAAAAGCTCAATTTTTTCGGGCTGGAATACAAATTTGTAGGAATGTATATAACGGGGAAATTAAATTATAACGATATGTTCCAAAAGTTAAATAGTGCTATTCATCAATTTGCAAAAAGACAAATGACATGGTTTAGAAAAATGGAAAAAGAAGGCATAATAATTAATTGGTTAAACTCCGATGAGGTGTTAAAAGCGGAAAAGTTAATTAACGATTTTTTAATTTGAATATTTGATTATGGAAAATATTACTCAAAACGAATTGCCTTTAGATATTAAAAAATATTTAAATAAATTTGCATCGGACAAATGGAAAACGTTTTCAACAAAAAAGAGAAGTTATAAAACTGTAATTGTTATACCGGCCATTGCCGAATACGAAAACATAAAACATCTTATTGCCTCTCTGTTACAAAACAACGACGAATATCTTTCGGAAACACTCATCCTTTTTGTGATAAATAACAACAAAACTTCTTCGACTAAAATTAAAGCTGACAATATAAAAACGGCTGAGTATCTATCCGAAATAATAAAAAAACACCCGAAACTAAATTTGGATTTTATTGACGCATTTTCACCCGCAACAGCATTGGATAATAAGGATGGAGGAGTAGGTTTAGCCCGTAAAATAGGGATGGATTACGCTCTGCGTCTTTTTAATTACAATTTCCCAAGAAAAAACATTATAATCTGTCTTGATGCGGACTGCACGGTTGAACAAAACTATATAAAAACAATCCGCCAATATTTTGACGATTACAATATTGATGCGGGTTACGTAAACTTTAAACATCCACTTTCCGAAAATAAAGAAGAACAATATGCAATAATTAACTACGAAATATTTCTTCGTTATTATGTTTTAGGTTTAAAATATGCCCGCTCTCCTTTTGCATATCATTCAATCGGTTCAACCATGGTTTGCAGTTCCTCCGGTTATATTAAAGTACAAGGGATGAATAAACGCAAAGCGGCGGAAGATTTTTATTTTATGGAAAAGTTATCTAAAATAACCGAGATAAAAAAAATTGACGGTACAGCGGTTTTGCCTTCCGGCAGAGGTTCCTGGCGTGTTCCGTTTGGAACCGGACAAAGAGTTAATCGTTTTTTGGGTAAAACACAAAATGAATATCTTCTTTATTCCCCTAGTAGCTTTGTTGTATTAAAGAACTGGTTAACGTTATTTCATTCGCAGAAAACACTCTCTGCAGACCAATATCTCACGGAGGCAAAAAAAATATCGGTATCACTATTACAATTTTTAATTAAAAATAATTTTGAAAAAAATTGGAAGAAAATTATTGAAAACTCTTCATCCGAAAAACAAATCAAGAAACAAAAGCAATTTTGGTTTGACGGCTTTAAAACATTAAAACTGATTCATTATTTACGTGACACTGAATTCCCTTCCATTAATATGTTTAATGCTTTAGACGAAATTTTTGCGCTAATGGATATCTCTTTTGAATATCGAAACAAAATGAATCAAATCCCCCCCCTTGCAATTCAAAAGAAATATTTGGAAAAGTTAAGAGAGATTGCTTAGTAAATAAGCAACTACTTTTCTATATTTGCAAATAAAAAAACCGAGTTAAAATGGACTTTGAAACCAAATTACAAGAAATAGAAGAAAAGTTTGAACAGGTAAACGAAAAATTATCTGACCCCGCAATACTTTCCGACCAAACAAAAATTGTTAAACTAAGTAAAGAGCGCAGCGAACTTGAAGAAATAGTTAACAAATACAACGAATATAAAGATGTAGTTGAGAACATTAAGGGAAATAAAGAGATAATTAACGCAAAGGAAGATGCCGAACTTACCGAAATGGCTCAAACGGAATTAGAAGAACTTGAAGAAAGAAAGAGCGTACTTGAAGAAGAGATTAAATTACTTCTTATTCCCAAAGACCCTAACGACGACAAAGATGTTATTTTGGAAATTCGAGCCGGTACAGGCGGTGAAGAAGCGGGGCTTTTTGCCGGAGATTTATTAAGAATGTACTCACGATATGTTGAGGTAAAAGGATGGAAATATGAAATAATGGATTTGAACGAAGCTGGTATGGGTGGTGTTAAAGAAGCGGTTATGACTATACACGGAACCGGAGCTTACGGAATGCTAAAATATGAAAGCGGCGTGCACAGAGTTCAGCGTGTTCCCGCTACGGAAGCCAGCGGACGTGTACACACATCGGCAGCTTCGGTTGTTGTACTGCCGGAAGTTGACGATGTTGAAGTTGAAATTGACCCCAATGATTTACGAATAGATGTTTACCGTAGCGGCGGTGCCGGCGGCCAAAATGTTAATAAAGTTGAAACCGCCATAAGAATTACACATTTGCCTACAGGCCTTGTTGTACAATGCCAAGATGAACGGTCTCAATTAAAAAACCGCCAGAAAGCAATGAAAGTACTTAAATCCAGATTGTTTGACATGAAGCAAAGCGAGCAAACAAACGAAATGGCGGCAACCAGAAAATCAATGGTAAAAAGTGGCGACAGAAGTGATAAAATACGAACTTACAATTATCCGCAAAATCGTGTTACCGACCATAGAATCGGTTTAACATTATATAATCTTTCAAATATAATGGAGGGTGATTTGGATGAATTAATTGAAAAATTACAAATTGCGGATAAAACGGAAAAGCTTAAGAGTTGAATTTTTATTATTTCTCTTTAAAATTTTCTAAAAGTCTTATTAAAAACAACAGAACAAAACCAATACCCGATAATTCAATATCCGATATTTCTATTGCAAAATAACTATAGGTACCAAACAAGTAACTAAACAATTTTACTACTAATAAAATGGTAATAAAAATTGCAAATCCGAAAATGCCTGATTTAAGCGGTAATAAAATATAGTTTTTTAATAACGAAGCGATATGTTTAAATTCTTTTCCCTCAATTGCATTTCTAAGTAAAACGTCTTTCATCTTCCCCTCGTTGTTTATAACTTTTACTTCTAAATTTTTAGTTCAAATTTAAAGAGAATGATGCTGTTCTCAAAATTATTTTTCGCCCCAGTGATATGCATCACACATAAACTTTCCGTAATTTGCATTTCATTTTTAAGGTAATTTTATGAGCCGAATAATTATAATTATACTTTTTTGTTACGTAACAATATTTTCACAAATAAAATTTGATGCCGATTTTGAAAGCGGGAATATGGAATCGGTTACAACCTCGGATTCTGTTTATTACGAAGTAACAACAGTTAAAGATATTGGAGGACGATGGTTTTATTTTCGTATTACCGGTGTAAAAAATAAATTCATCAAAGTTAAAATTACTACAAGCGATGTTAACCGCCCGATGTATTCCTACGATGATAAAACGTATATTCGTTTTACGGAAAGTGAATCGCCCGAAGAAAGTTATTTTGAAAAAACTTTTTTGAGAGATACGGTTTATGTTGCATACTATACTCCATACACATTTAAATATTTACAAAGCAGACTTGAAGAATGGGGGAAAAACAGATATGTAAAAATAGATACTCTGGGGTTTACAGAACACAACTTGCCCGTACAAGAAATGGTTGTTACGGATTTTTCCGTACCCGATTCTAATAAATTTCGCGTTTGGATACATGCTCGAACTCATCCGGGCGAAACTCCAAGTTCATGGCACTTCGACGGAATTGTTCAAGAACTACTAACGGATAATGCAAGTATAAAATATTATTTAAAAAAAATTATTTTTTACTTATATCCTTTTGATAATCCGGAAGGTGTTTATTTCGGGCGCTCCAGAACCAATTACTACGGCGTTGACCAAGAACGGGATTGGAACAAACCCGACAGCGAAACATCTTCGGCGGTTCTGTTTTTAAAAAACAGAATGAAAGAGATAAACTCGAAAAAAGTTTTATCGGTTGCTCTCAATCTACATTCACAAGCTTCTCCGCGACCAACCTTTTGGATTCATACGGCTTCTTCCACTTCGGAATATTATTACAGACGCGAATACCAATTTGCAAATTTAGCTACGGCTGATTTACCTTACTTTATTCATAGTGATTATGCGGAATCCAATCTGCGTAATTATTTTCCCGAAGGATTTATGTGGAGTAATTACGGCGATAAAATTTTAGCTTTAACTTATGAAACTCCTTACGACCACTATTCAAACGGAGAATGGGTTACTAATGAGAATCTTTTTGAATTCGGAAAAACTACTGTTTACGCTATTGCGGAATTTTTACAACTCTCTTCCGGTGAAAGAATTATTATTGATAATAAAGACGCTTTAACATTTGGGACTTGGAATAACTCTCAATACGAAATTAATTTTTACGGTGATGATTTCCTCTTCGCCTTAAGCGGAACGGGAAAAAATAAAATTCACTTTGAAAGCGATAACCTAAAAAAAGGTAAATATGATATCTATGCTTGGTGGACCGCAAATTCGGAAAATGCTTCCAATACAAAATTTAACATTGTAACAAACACACAAAATCTTATTGTGGAAAAATCTCAAAAAACAGGGAACGGAACATGGAATTTAATTTCCGGTGTTTCTCTAAACACGCCATCAGCTATTAAAGTTATTATTAATGATGATGCTGACGGAACAGTAGTTGCCGATGCAATAAGAATTGTTTACAAGGGAGAACTTACCTCCATAAATGAAAAAAATATTGTAAACTCGTTTGAACTTTTTCAGAATTATCCTAATCCGTTTAACCCTACAACAACAATACGTTTTAAGTTAAACAAAAAAGAGAATGTAAAACTATTGGTTTTTAACACACTTGGACAAATTGTTGCCACACTCGTTAATTCCGAAATGAGTGCGGGAACTCATCAAATAATTTTTAATTCTAAAAATTACAACAATCTATCCAGCGGGGTATATTATTACAGTTTAATAACGGATTCATATTCGCAAACAAAGGGGATGATTCTTCTTAAATAAAAATTTTTATTTCTAATTGTTTATCTTTGTAGAATTAAATTTTCATGAAAATAAAGAACGAGGTTTATCATAGCACAGAAAGAAAAAAACGTAATTGAAAAAATTGTTTCTTTGGCAAAACGTAAGGGATTTGTATTTCAATCAAGTGAAATATACGGCGGTTTAAACGGTTGTTGGGATTACGGTCCGCTTGGAGTTGAACTTTTAAAAAACATTAAAGAAGAATGGTGGAAATCCATGACTTATAGAGAAGATGTTGAAGGAGTTGACGCGGCAATACTTATGCATCCCAAAGTTTGGGAAGCATCCGGACACGTTGAAAATTTTACCGACCCGATGATCGATTGCAAACAATGTAAAGCCCGATTCCGTGTTGATACTCTCGGAGATTCTATTTCCGAAAAGAAAAAGAAAAAAATTATCGCCGCTTTTGAAGAAAAAATTTCGGATGAGAAAAAACCCCTTCTCGATGAAATTTACAGCATTCATGAAACGCTTGAAGAACGATTTGAAGCAATTCTTGAACAAAAAGAACTTGCTTTTGAGTTACTCAGCGAAGCCAATTGCCCAAACTGCGGTACTAAAGGAGAATTTACCGAACCGCGTAATTTTAATTTAATGTTTAAAACTTTTGTCGGGCCGGTTGAAAGTGAAGACAACGTTGTTTTCTTGCGACCGGAAACCGCCCAGGGAATTTTTGTTAATTTTCAAAACGTATTAAATTCAAGCAGACAAAAAATTCCGTTCGGAATTGCACAAATAGGGAAAGCATTCCGAAATGAAATTAATACAAAAAATTTCCTTTTTCGTACACGAGAGTTCGAGCAAATGGAAATGCAATATTTTGTAAACCCTTCAACGGATAAAAAACATTACGATGCTTGGAAAGAACGCAGAATTAATTGGTATAAAAACTTAGGAATGGCTGAAGAAAATCTCAGATTCCATGACCATCCTGCGGACAAACTTGCACATTATGCAAAGGAAGCAACGGATATAGAATTTAAATTCCCGTTCGGGTGGGGTGAAATTGAGGGAATCCATAACAGAACGGATTTTGATTTGAAGAGACATCAAGAATATTCCGGAAAATCCCAACAATATTTTGATGATGAGTTAAAAGAAAAATATATCCCTTATATTATTGAAACCTCGGCTGGTGCAAGCCGTTCGTTTATGGCTTTTTTGGTTAACGCTTATCACGAAGAAGAGGTAAACGGAGAGCAACGCATTGTTCTTAAATTCCATCCCAAATTAGCTCCGATAAAAGCGGCAATATTCCCACTTGTAAATAAAGACGGAATGCCGGAAATAGCAAAAGAAATTGAAGCGGATTTGCGCCCGCACATACGTGTCTTTTATGATGCAAAAGGTGCGGTTGGTCGCCGTTATAGAAGACAAGATGAAAATGGAACTCCTTTCTGTATTACCGTGGATAATCAAACACTTAACGATAAAACGGTTACGGTAAGAGAACGCGATTCAATGGAGCAAGAGCGTATTGCAATTACCGATTTGTTACATTATTTGTTGAAAAAATTGAAATAGATTTATCACATACCGCACGTTATATCGTGCGGTATAAATAAACATTTACTGAGGCAGTTATGAATAAAATGGTTATTTCTGAGTTAACCAAACACAAAATAACAATTGAAAATGTTATTGAAAAAATTCCGGATAAAATTGCTGATGCATGCAATTTGGCTGTGGAAACAATTAAAAACGGAAATAAAATTATTCTTTTCGGAAACGGCGGAAGTGCCGCAGACGCACAACATATTGCCGCAGAATTTACAGGACGTTATACCACCGAACGACGAGCATTACCCGCAATTGCCCTAACAACGGATACTTCAGCATTAACATCAATAGGAAACGACTACGGATACAACAGAATATTTGAACGACAAGTGGAAGCCCTTGCAAATAAAGGTGATTTACTAATTGGCATTTCTACCTCGGGTAACAGTAAAAATGTTTTGCTTGCCTTTAATAAAGGGAAAGAACTCGGCTGTAACTCTATCGGATTATTAGGCAAAAGCGGAGGAGAAATTTTATCTTCATGCAATTTGGCAATTGTGGTCCCTTCTGATGATACTGCACGTATTCAGGAAATGCATATCTTAATTGGCCACATTATTTGTCAGGCAATTGACAATAATTTTTCAAAATAATTATTCGGACAAAAGCCCCATACGTAAAACATCGTGCGGTATTTTGTCAATAATTATTTCATGGCGCAAAATACCTTCAACTTTAAAACCCATTTGTTCATTAATTCTGATGTTTTGAATATTTGTATCTATAGTATTTAAATAAATTTTTTTCAATTTCAGTTTATTGAAACCATATTTAATCCAATACTTTGTTGCTTTTTTCCCATAGCCGTGTCCTCTGTATTCGGGGACCCCGATAAGTTTTCGTAACTCCGCTTTTTTATGAACTTCATCAACATTTAAAAATGCCACAACTCCTATAGGGGTTTTATCTTTAAGCGTAATCATTCCTATTTTGTTCTTTTCGGAATTAAGTAAATTATCCAAAATACTATCTTGGGAGCTTGTCATGGAAAGAAGAAAATACTTACCGTAATCATCTTCCATCCATTTTTGCAAAACACCTTTATCTTTGTCGCAATTAAATTCAGTAATATAAAATTCCTTTAATTCAATAGGGAGTTCCCAACTATCTTTTTCTTCTTCAACAATATCAATGCGATTGTTATTTTTTATATTATTATTGTTTTTAATGTTAATTGCATATTCCAATAAAATATTAACATACTTAAGATAATCTTCATATTTAAAACCATATTCAAGAGATTCTTTAAAAAAATTACGAGTTAAAATCTCAATTGTCGTATCGGGTATTTTACTTTGTTCCATTTGCATTCTCAGAAATTAATAGTTTTTAAATATAAAAAAGGCCGTATCAATTTCATAGCTTTCGCACCCTATTTACCACAACAAGGTGAAATTTGATACAGCCCTAAAAGATTTTATTTTAAGAATTAGTCCATCATCATTCGCAAAAAATCGGAACTGTCTTCTTCGTCATCCATATCGTTTGTAAAACCGGAAACTCTGTTTTCAAAATTAAAATTTTCTTGTTTCTCTTCATTTTTTTTAGGTAGATTAATATCCATCCCCACTCTTTTAAATGTTGGAATACTATAATCCGTATCTTCATTAAATTGGAATTCTTCTTTAGAAAACGGCGGAAAAGACGGAATACTTTCATTATTTGATTTTGAAACTTTAGTTTGTGTTTTGTTTTGGTTTCCACCGAAAATTTTACTGGAACTAAATCCCGTTGCAATAACAGTATAAGAAACATATTCATTCATATCTTCTTTTTCCACCAAACCAAAAATAATATTTGCTTCTTCACCGGCGGCATCGTAAATAACTTGATTACCATCCGTAATCTCTTTCATAGTTAAATTAGATGATGCCGTAACGTTAAGCAAAATATTTTTTGCTCCTTTAATATTAATTCCTTCCAACAAAGGAGATGAGATTGCCTTTTGTGCCGCTTCAATTGCGCGATGCTCACCACTGGCAATACCGCATCCCATTAACGCTTCACCGCTTTCATGCATCACGGAACGAACATCGGCAAAATCAACATTAATTTGCCCGCCAACCGTTATAATATCCGCAATACCGCGTGTAGCTTCATATAAAACTTCATTCGGTTTGTCAAAGGCTTTAAATGCTCCGGCAGTATCATCAAGCACACTTAAAATTCTTTCATTAGGAATTACAATTAAAGAGTCAACGTATTGCCTCATATCGTTAATTCCTTCTTCGGCATTCAGCATTCTTTTTTTCCCTTCCCATTTAAAGGGCTTTGTAACAATTCCGATTACAAGTGCACCAACACTTTTAGCAATAGATGCAACTACTGGAGCTGCCCCGGTACCGGTACCACCACCCATACCTGCAGTGATAAAGACCATATCGCTACCTTCCAGAATTTTAGAAATTTTATCCCTGTCTTCCTCAATTGCTTTGCGTCCAACGTTAGGATCAGCTCCGGCTCCAAGCCCTTTGGTAAGATTTGTTCCTATCTGTATTTTGTGATCGGCATGACTTGTTTCCAACACCTGAGCATCGGTATTAATTGCAACATATTCAACTCCGGTAAGTCCGCGTTTCATCATACTTTCGATGGCATTACAGCCTCCGCCACCCACGCCAATAACTTTTAATTTTGCCGATAATGTTGGTTCAGGGTCTAAGGTTACAAAATTAGGCATAATTCCTCCTTGTTGTGGTTTTTATAATTCGTCAAAAAATTCTAAAAATTTTCTATTAATATCTTTAAAGAAAGAAACAACCCCTTTCTTCTTCTTCTTTTTTTCTCCCATAAAAGTATCGCTGGAAGTTGAGCCGGGAACACCTTTTATTAATCCGGAAACTGTTGCAAATTCCGGACTTCCAATTTCGTCTGAAAGACCGTCACCAAACTCCAACGGTACCCCTATTCTGCAAGGCAATCCGAGAACACTTTCTGCTAAATCTGTAACTCCTCGTAATAACGAACCGCCTCCTGTAAGTACAACACCTGCTTTAATTTTATTTCGTAAGCCGGATTGGCGGAGTTCGTTATCAATTAAAGCAAAAAGTTCTTTCATTCTAACACTTATTATTTGAGTAAGTAGCGTTACAGGAATTTTAATATTCCCTTTTGCTCCTACACCTTTAATATAGATAGATTCTTCTTTAACAATTGCATCTTGACTTGCATAGCCGTATTCTTTTTTTAATTTTTCCGCATCGGCAGTAACAATTCCCAACGATTCTCTAATATCGTTTGTTACCTGACTACCGGCAACTCCGATAACTTTTGTATGCTTTATACTATTATCGTGAAAGACAGCCATATCGGTTGTACCGCCGCCAATATCAATAAGTAACACTCCCAAATCTTTTTCAGCTTCTTCCAAAACCGAAACACTGGAGGCAATAGGTTGCAAAATATAATCTTTTACAATATATCCGGCTTTTTCCACGGAACGTTTTATATTTTGGATTGCGGGAGTTGTAGCAAGAACAACATGATTTACGGCTTCAAGCCGTGAACCACACATTCCTATTGGATTGTCTATTCCTCCTTGATGATCAACAAAAAATTCTTCCGGAATAATGTGAAGTATTTGTCTGTCTGCCGGAATTTTTATTGTCCGTACATCCGCTCTTAATCTATCCAAATCATCTTGAGTTATTTCGTCGTCATCCCCGTTTATGGTAATAAAATTACGATGACGTAAACTGGTTATATGCTCTCCGGCAACTCCGACATTCAGTTCTTTTACTTCTATACCGGCTCTATTTTGTGCAATTTCCATTGCCTCTCCAATTGCTTGGCTTGTTTTGGCAATATTAGAGACCAACCCTTTATTTAATCCTTCGGAAGGAGCAACACCAAAGCCCAAAACCTTTAATCCTACTTCGGTTTTTTCCGCAATAACCGCACAAACTTTTGTAGTGCCTAAATCCAATCCTACTATTATGTTATTACTATTTTTCATGTATTGTTTTCCTGTTCAAAATTATTTATATCCGTTTTGCCAACGTATAAAAATTGAGAATATCGTAAATCTATATATTCCAATTCTCCCTTTATATTTTGTAAATCAGATTGTTGAATTAATCTTCCCAATAAAACCATTTTCTCTATTTCACGTCCACGTCCTATAATAATTGGAGCATCGATGTTTTCCAAAATCATTATTATATCTTTCCCGCTTCGCAAATTTATTTCCGATAATTTTTCGTATAGATTTTTATCTAATATTTTTAATGCGGTAATCATTTTTATTGCTATTTTAACATCGTTATTTAATGTTGCTTTTTTAAATTCGGTTATCTTATTAATTTCAGCAGGTCCGCTGATTATCGGATAATCGATTTTTTGTGTGTTCGGTAGTTTAGGGATTAACATCGCATTATCTGTTATAAAAAATTCTTTTTTATTTACTGTTAAAAGTGCTTCAAATTTTTTTTCGAATATATTAATTTTGAGTTTGTTGTTTTCCAAAATCAAATCTGCTTTTTTAATGTAAGGATGTTTTTCAAGTCTGTCGCGAACAACCTTTAACGAAAGAGAAGTGTAGTTCCCTTTGTTTTGCAGCATAGCAAATTTCATATATTCTTTCGAAGAGAGATAAAAGTTCCCACTAATTTGAATTGACTTAATCTCTTCATTTTTAGAATCATTTAAAACCGAAGCAAGTGAAACAACCGTTCCCACCAATAATACAAAGAGAAATACACTTCTTATTTTAACTTTTTCTTTCAATTACTTTTCTCTTTTTTCTTTAAAAAGTTCAATAAAAATTTCCCCGAATTTCCAGACATCGCCTGCACCGAGTGTAACAATAATATCTTGGTTTTGCACAATATTTAAAAGAGTTTCGGGAATATCTTCTTTGTTTTCAA
>CAZTYP010000050.1:0-65464 GCA_964617555.1 uncultured Melioribacteraceae bacterium
AAAAAAATAAAAGAAAAATTAGGTGCCGTTAAATCTGCCAAATATTTACAGTTGGACCAACAAATTCAAGCAATTATTGACGTACAAATAAGTAGTCTTTTACCGCTTTTAGATAATGTAACAAAAAGAAATGTAAATAGTAAATAACTCCATTAAACAAAAAATTAATATTTTTTACATACGCGGTTTTTTATATCAAGAAGTTAACAAATTAAAAATCTTAACTGTGTACACCTTTTTATATCTTTCGAGTACTATTAATTGTTTCTGTTTTTAATTTTTCATGTTTCTATTGGTATGTTATGCTATTTTCTATAAATACAAATTACAATAAACAATGAAAAAGCAAACATTACAATTATTTTTATTTTTGATTATTATTAATATTTTTAATGGCTGTGCAGGTACGGGTGTATTGTTAAAGGTCCCTCCTTTTACTGATAAAGTACCGGAAATTTTAACCGGATTTTACAGCGTACATGCAATAAAAAACGGAAAAGTTTCGAAAAAAAGGGGTTCTGAATTTATTGGTGAATTTGTTTATTTATATAAAGATGATTTTTTTGAAAACGGCAAATATTTCAGCGGAATAAAAGGAGCTTTTATGCCCGAGAGATATATTAGAACTTCTTTTAATAAATCGAAATTGAAGTATTTTTGGATTGAAGGAGGGAATAAATTAATTAAACATGATATAGTGTTCTCAAATATTTCGGAAAATAAACTTACCGCAGTATTCAACAAAAATATTTTCGAAAAAGACAGTGTGGAGTTGGTTTTTTATAAACAACATCTTGCCGGTAAAAAAATTAAAACCATTCCTATTGCGCACAGAGGGGTTTGTTATCAGCCGCCGAATAATTATGACGGAATATTCCCCGCAAATACAATTCCGGCTTTTGAAACCGCTCTCCGTTCAGGATATAAGGGATTTGAGTTGGATGTTCATGTTACTAAAGATAATCGCTTTGTTGTCAGCCACGATGAAAACTTAAGCGTTTCAACAACTGCAAGGGGATTTGTAGAGAATAAAAATCTAGACCAATTTGAAAATTCATTAGTTGTAAAGAGTGCGGCTATTCCGGAAAATCGTGCTACAGCCACTGAAGCATATATTGCCGCCCCAATTGTTTCCTTGAAAAAAGTTCTTAATCTTTTTATTAACGACCCGCGATTATATACGCTCGTGATAGATATTAAGCCGGATACCGATAAACGTATTTATGAAGCCGCAAAGCACGATTTCAAAAACTTCACAAAACAACAACAAAAAAAAATTCTTTTTCTTACAAGAGAAGAAAAATCAGCTAAACTGCTTCGCAAAATATGCCCCTATTCCGATATTGCACTTGAAGGCTCGTTAGGACCGGAGCCTATTGAAAACCTTGAAAAATTTTATCCCGAAGCGGTAGGATTACCACGGGCAGCACATAATGCAATATCTTTCGGAGCAAATATTTTGCTTGCTTTCGAATCTGTTGAATCTGCCGAAAAAAAAATAAAAAAAGCACAGGAACTTTCCGATACATATAATTATAAAATTGTAATGTGGACTTTTTCAAAAGAATGGCGTTTAGATTTTATACGACAAAAAGAATTTTTTCCTGATTGGATATTATTGGATATTCCCTATTATAAATATGCCATACAACAGATGCGATATTTAAACGATAAAAAAATTGTTTTGGATACAAAATCCGAAGCTATTACAAAAGGTCACAAAAACCCAATTCACAAAAGAATGTTCAATAAACATATAAAAAATTTCTGGTTTAAATCACGTACAATATTGGAGTTAACATTCGGATTAACAAATCCTAAACAACGCCACTTAAACAACCCAATTGCCACAACAGGAAATTGGGAACTTAAACTCGGCAGAAGTGAAATTAATGTCTTTTCAAAAACAAATACCGAACTGAATGAAATATACCTTTTTACTTCCGTAATGAATTCCAAATATGCATTTGGATCTTCAGAAATAAATGATATTTCCTTTGATGCCTTTCGCTTTGGGGTAGGCAAAACCGACGGATTCGGTTACATTGGTTCCGGAACTTCATTTGTTCCCTACGTTTCAACTGCCCTTACATGGACAAAATTAAACGGTTATTCTCCCACAATCCAAAACAATTCTCAAATTCTCAATAGATATTTAGGTAATTTTCGGTTTGGCGACCGTTCGTTGTATGGAATAAAATTTGAACTTTTTTCTTTAGTTCAATTAAATTTAAATTACGAAACGGGTATAATATATCCGAGGTGCTTATTTATGAAATGGCTCGGCAGTACAATTATTGCAGGCTCAGGATATGCCGGCTTAAGTTACATCACCGGCAAGTGGATTGACGATGAACCATTATGGGGACCAATTGTTAATACATTGATACGAGCAGGATATTTATATACATATTACTTACTTAGAGAAAAAGATATGAACTGGCCATTTCCGACAGAAGCTCCTTTAAGATACGAAGGATTTAACTTTGGGTTTAGTCTGGTTTTTTAATAAAAAAATTTTATAATTTCTAATTTAAGGTCTTTATATATGTCTGACAAAGAACAAAAGGATAATATCGAAAAGAAGAAACAATCTATTGAAACAGAAAAAAAAGAGGATTCCGGTTCCATAAAAAAATTAACACAAACCATTTTCATTATTGCAGTAGTAATTTTTATATGGTACTTATTTGCAGATAGATATGCTCCGTTTACCGACCAGGCGCGAACAAAAACCGTTACAATTCCCATAGTACCAAAAGTATCGGGATATTTATCGGAAATTAATGTTCACTCGCAAAGCATTGTTAAACAAGGCGATTTATTATTTCAAATAGAAAAAAAACCGTTTGAACTGAGAGTAAAAAAAGCGAAAGCCTCTCTGGATAATATTTCACAGCAAGTTGGGGCTTTAACCGCAACGGTAAAATCTGCGGCGGGAAGATTAGGAGTGGCAAAAGCACAATTAGACCGAGCACAACGTAACTACAACAGAACTCAACAAGTCCTTAAAAAAAATCCCGGAGCATTATCACAAGCGGATTTAGATCAAACGGAAACTACACTTACTCAGGCAATTGAACGGGTTGCCTCGGCAGAAGCTGATTTAGAAAAAGCAAAACAACAACTTGGTACAAGCGGAAAAGAGAATGCACAACTCCGTGAAGCTCTTATAACGCTTGAGCAAGCTGAATACGATTTGGAACAAACTTCATTATACGCTCCTGCCGACGGAGTAATTGAAAGTTTTAATCTTTACAACGGATATTACGCACAGGCAGGAAAACCATTAGTAACATTTATTCCTTTCGGTACCGCTTGGATTGAAGCAGACTTTAGGGAAAACAGTATTTCTAACATTAATACCGGTGATAAAGTTGAATTTGCCCTTGATGTTTTTCCCGGAAAAGTTTTCGAAGGCGTGGTAAAAAGTGTTGGTTACGGTGTCAGTTACGGAGAAAAGAACGACAAAGGAAGTCTCCCTAAAATTTCCAATTCACAAAGTTGGTTGCGTGACCCGCAAAGATTTCCTGTCATAATAAATATTAAAAACAATGAAATAAAAAAAGCAATCCGCTATGGTGGACAAGCCGATGTTATCATCTATGCGAGCAATAGCAGTATCCTTAATTTTATAGGCTGGTTTCAAATAAGAATAAACAGTTTGCTATCCTATGTCAGATAAATTTTTAAATAAACTTTCTCCACTCGAAATTAAAACTTTGCGTTATGCTTTCGGTGCAACCCTTGCCATGGCTGTAGCAATGGGTTTCGGTTGGATGCTCTCATATTTGGCTCCGCTTTTAACATTAAGTTTTTTATCCTCTCCGGCAGGTCGTCCTTCGCTCAAAAACGGAGTTGTTTTTATACTTATCATTATTATCGCAAATGTTTTTGCTTTAACATTCGGTAAAATACTTCTCCCATATCCTTTGGTCTTTATCATAATAATCGGTTATTTACTTTTTATAATGTACTATGCTTTGGGAAGCAAAGTTTCTTCAATTATTATTCTCTGGTTAATGATTGCACTTCTTACAATACCTTTGGTAATAATAGAATACAAAGGCATGGCAGTCTTTGTAGCCGAAAGTTTGATATTCGGTGGAATTGTAGCTTTAATTGTTGCCCGAATTTCTTTTGCCCTTTTCCCCGATAAAAAAAATCATCTTTTTAAAAACCAATCGGAACCTCAATACCTTCTTACAAAATCGGAACGATTTGAACATGCAACAAAAACCACAATTGTTGTACTCCCGTTGTTATTGCTTTTTTACTTTTTTAAATTATCGGATGCTTTATTAATCCTAATTTATACAGCTCTTCTTTCTATGCAATCCGGATTTGCAAAAGATTTTAGTAACGGCAAACCTTTAATAGTAGGTAATCTTATGGGGGGAATTGTGGCAATGTTTGCTTATGAAGTTTTTGTGATTATACCGGAATATTATTTTATGCTTATAATTATATTTTTGTCCGGATTGTTTTTCGGATACAGATTGTTTCTCGGCAAAAAAAACAGCGCTTTGTTCGGAATGGCATACTCAACTTTTGTTCTGATTATCGGTTCGGTAACCGGTACGTTTGACGAAGAAGCAAATATAAAAGTTTATTTTAGGGTTATTGAAATAATGGTAGCTGTTATTTATCTTGTTTCGGCATTCGGTTTAATAGAATATTTTAAAAGAGAACGAACAAAAAAAAGAAAAATGAATAAAAAATTAATATTAATATCGATTATCCCGCTTTTCTTTTCATCATGTACATTAGGACCGGATTTTACACGCCCTGCCAATGAAAATTTGAAAATGAAAAAGATTACATATCAAAACAATACTTTCTCAACAGAAACTATTGCCGACCTTCCTTGGTGGGAAATGTTTGGCGATACAGTTTTGCAAAATTTGATTTCCGAAGCCCTTCAAAACAATAAAGAACTCAAAAGTGCTATGGCACGAATTGAAGAAGCACGTGCAAATATGGGAATTGTTCGTGCGGATTTATATCCTCGTGTTAATTATATGGCAAAGGGAGATTATGACGGCACATTTGATAACACAAACAAAAGTGCAGCGGCAACTGCTTCCGCCACCCTTGACGTTTCTTACCAAATAGATTTATGGGGCAAAATAAAACGATTAAACGAATCTGCATTACAAGATTACTTGGCTACAGAAGAAGCATACAGAGGTATTACAATTACGCTGGTTTCCGAAGTGGCAAATGCTTATTTGTTACTCAGAGACATTGATAACAGATTATTAATAGCCGAACAAACCGCAGAAGTCCGGGGAAAAAGTCTTGACGTAATAAAAGCCAGATTTGATGCGGGTATTGTCTCGGAAGTTGATGTTAATCAATCCGAAATACAGCTTGCAGACGCAAAAGCATCCGTAAAAAGTTTTGAGCGTTTACGAGGACAAACGGAAAATGCAATTAGTCTTCTGCTAAGTAATCCCCCTATGAAAATTCCGCGAGGTAAAAAACTGCAAGAACAGATTTTCCCACCCGAAATTCCTGCAGGCCTTCCTTCAACATTGTTAAACCGGCGCCCCGATTTGTTGGAAGCGGAAAGAAAATTACATGCACAAACAGCACGGATCGGTATTGCGGAAGCATTAAAATATCCGCAGCTTTCCTTGTCGGCAAATTTGGGAGCTTCGTTTTCAACTTTAACAAGCGGTTTTGCCGGACTGGGGACACAAATTTTAGGACCTATTTTCAACTCCGGAGCAAATCAGCAAAAAGTGGAAGTTGAAATAGCACGTACACGCCAACTACTTAATAAATACGAGCAAACATTTTACTCGGCATTACGCGAAGTTGAAGATGCAATGATTGCCGTAAATACCTACAAAGAAGAATATAAAGTTCGCAAAGCCCAAGTAAACTCGGCACAAAACGCCGCTAATTTATCTTGGATAAGATACGAAGGAGGAATGACAAGTTACCTGGAAGTTTTAGATTTACAACGTTCCCTTTTTAATGCGGAGCTAAAAACATCCGAAACCTTACAAATGCAACTTTCTTCTACCGTAAAATTATACAAAGCTCTTGGTGGCGGTTGGGTACCCGAACAAGATTCCCTAAACGGTTTGGGAAAAAGAGAAATTGAAAACAGCAACCGATAAATAATACTTTTAATTAATAACGAGGAATAAATAATGGAAGAACCAAAACAACACGATAACGAAAGATATTTCAATAAAATTGTTACCGCATCATTAAGAATAGGTTTTGTTGCATTACTCTTTTTTCTTTCTTATATAATTTTAAAACCATTTTTAATATTGGTTATTTGGAGTATAATAATTGCGGTCGGAGTTTTTCCTATTTTCGAAAAACTTTCGAAAAAACTGGGAGGGAAAAAGAAACTTACCGCAACATTACTTGTACTTTTGGCACTTGCGGTAATTACCATTCCTTCTGTTTTAATGCTAAATTCAACAATTGACAGCGTACAAAAATTAAAAGAAAGTTTTGAAGCGGGCACCCTCTCCGTTCCTCCTCCCTCGGAAGATGTTGCCGAGTGGCCGATACTCGGGAAATCGTTTTATAGCCTTTGGTTATCGGCATCGGAAAACCTTGAGAAAACACTTTTAACATATACTCCGCAAATTAAAGAGTTTGTTCCAAAGCTTCTTGATGCCGTGGCAGGAATGGGAGGCACAATTTTGCTTACAATGATATCAATTATTGTTGCCGGAGCCTTGCTTTTACATGCCGAATCCGCAAAAAAAACGACCCATAAAATTTTCAGATTATTTATTGGAAAAGACGGAGAAGAAATTACGGCACTTTCAATACTTACAATACGAAGTGTTGTTCAGGGAATACTCGGAATTGCAATTATCCAATCGGTTGCCGCCGGAATTTTAATGCTTGCTTTCGGCATACCGGGGGCGGGAATATGGGCACTGATAGTATTATTTCTTGCAATAGTTCAACTACCTCCTACAATCATTTTACTTCCCGTAGCAATATACGGTTTTAGTATTATGAGTACTACAGCTGCGGTGATTTTTTTAATACTTGCGCTTTTAGTAAGTGTTGCCGATACTTTTTTAAAACCATTATTACTTGGTCGCGGGGTGGATGTGCCTATGCTGGCAATTTTACTTGGAGCTATCGGCGGAATGATTGCTTTCGGCATACTCGGGCTTTTTATTGGCGCCGTTGCTCTTGCGATAGCATATAAAGTTTTTCAAGCTCTTATTGATGAAAGGGTTTGGATTAAATAAAAATTTGCTTTAATAAATCTATGAAGTTGTATGGTAATCATTTTTTACTTTTTACAACTTCATAGATTAATATTTAATTAGATGTAGAATCGGTTTTGTTTTTTAAACTATCTTGCTCTCTTGCTTTTACAACTTCCCTTAAAAAGAAACCGTCAAAAGGAGAAACCACCAGTCTACTTGTAGAAGAAGCTAATTGAGCTGCTCCGTTATTACTTGTGGCGGAGTTATTTCCCAAATAATCATCCAAATCAACAGATGAACTTTTATCAAAAGGAAGTTGCTTGGGTACAGAAGCAGTTGCATAAGAACCGCTGTTAACGGATTTTATTCTTACTATTTTATTACTTTCCTTTCCCTTTTTAGAAACATCGGTTGCAACAAGCGTTTTTTCCGCAGAAACATTGGTTGTCTGTTCAATTAATCTGGGAGGGGTTTGCCAAGGATTATCATCCAAATCTTCATTTCCGGTAAATGTAAACAGAATAAAAAAGACTGTTACCGCAAAAGCAATTGCCGGAGTTAACGCCCACGAAAAAAATCCTTTTTTCTTTTTTCCGGAGTTCATTTGGAAATTTTCGTTTTCAATCCGGGTCATTAAATTGAATTCAAAATTATCGGGTGCTTTTACTTTCGGTAAATCATGTAAAAGCTTTTTAAGCTCTCCGAATTCGTTTTCCTCTGTTAATTTTTTGTTATCCATTTTTACTTCTCAATAAATATTTTTTAATAGTTTTTGCAAATGTGCTCTTCCGCGGTTAATTCTCGATTTTACCGTCCCGAGAGATAAATCCGTCATTTCGGAAATTTCATCATACGAAAAACCTTCTATATCTCTAAGAATCACCAATTCTCTGTATATCGGTTTAACTTTTAACAACGCTTTTTGAACCATATCCGCTTTTATACTGTTATCTGCGGCTCTATCGGGAGCAACCGTTTTTTTATCTTCAATTTGCAACGTAATATTGTCAGGGTCGTCGCTATTAGAAATTGATAAAATCGTTCTTCTGTTGCGCCTTTTCAATTCATTTTTTGCCAAATTACCGGCAATAGTATAAATCCATGTTGAAAATTTGGCAATTGATTGATACGAATCTTTATTCAAATAAAATTTAATCATCGTATCTTGAACAATATCGGTGCTCGCATCTCTATCGCCAAGAAACCGATAAACAAAATTCATTAACGGATCTTTAAACCGCTTAACCAGAAGTTCGTATGCTTCAAGAGTGTTGTTATCTTGAAACTCTTTTATAAGTTCTTCGTCTGTTAACGAATTTAAGTTTTTTTCCAACTTCATTTATACCAACTATTAAAATATTTGTTTCAACAGAGGGAAATTTTTATCCCTTTTTTTCGAAATTTTTTTATTAATACTATTTTTAAAAATACAAAATTATTGAACTCTTATTTTAACATTTCGGATATTAAAATAGTGATATTTGTTTTATCGTCTATATTTGTTGTTTTTTGGCGAATATCCGCTTCTAAGAGTGCGTTTGCGGCAATAAATAATCGATTTTTGTTAAGTAAAAAATTATTGTTTTTATAATAATAAAATGCATTACCTAATTCGCGTCTCTTCTCTTCGTCGGTTTTAAGTTCCAACATTTTGGCATGATTAGCAATAAATTTTGTAAGCATGGCAATAATAAAGACCAAATTATTTTGTGTATTCAGCAGATTGTAAGCATAATCCAGAGCTTTCTTTTTATTCCCTCTGCCTATCGCATTTTGCAAATCAAAAATAGAGTATTCTTTTGTTTTTTCCGCTAAATTTTCAATTATATTCGGAGTAATTTTTTCTCCCGCTTCGGTGTATGTTGCAATTTTACGAAGTTGCATTTCCAAAATGCCTTTATTGTTTCCAACCATTTCCAAAAGCAAATCGCCCGCTTGTTGTGTTAAATTCAAATTCTCTTTTTTTGCTTTTTTATACATCCACTCGGAAAGCTCCCTGCCGGAGAGTTCACGTGCTTCGAACATATATTTTTTTTGATGCAATGATTTAAACGGTTCTGCCGTTAACGGGGCTTTTGAGGAATAATATGCAATTACAATGTGCGTAAAATCTGCAGGGTCATTTACATATGTCGAAAATGATTTTATATCTCTCAGTTTCTCAAATCCTTTTGCAATAATTATTTTTTTCCCTTCGCCAAAAGGGAAAGCATATGCCAAATCCATAAGTTGCGAAACCGTATTCTCTTTTGTAAAAGTTAAAATTTCTATATCAAAATCGGAAGAAGCCAAAGGAGTAATTTTTTTTTCTATATGTTTAAGAACATTATTTATCGTAAAAGAATCTTCTCCGTATAAAAAATAGATTGGAAGGAGTGAATCATCTTTAAGATATTCATTAATGTTATATATAGATTCTTTAATAACTTTTTTTTTCATAATCATGTTTTATTGATTTTTCTTTTCACTTTTAATTGCAATTCCGAGCATTATAAAAAAGCCGCCCCAAACGGTTCCGGCCACAATAAGAAAAACTATTATTGCCAAAGATGTCATTTGTTACCAAAAATTTGTTTGTAAATCTTTTTATTCAACAACACAACCGCTAAAAGAAGAATACCCCATTGCAAAAAGCAAGTTCCAGCATTTGCAACATGAAAAGGGTTCCACCATTCAGAGTCCCACGAAATTGAGGAAGCAAGCCACCAAATAAGAAGAACAATTGCCTGAAACGGAATTAAATATTTAATTATTATATCGTACCATTTACCTATTTTTATATTGCTGTACTCGTCATTAATAAGTTTGTTTCTAAACTCAACTACTCCGAATTTAACAATTGCAAAAGCGATAAAACCACCGCTTAAAATTAATGCTACGCCCCAAACCCAGTCCTGGTTTGCAAATATATTCAAATCCAATGCGGAAGGAATTCCCAACAAAAAACCGAGACTCCCGACAAGGATAATAGCTTTTTTTCTATCAAATCCAAAATCGATGATAGTTTTAGTTGTAAGTTCGATTAAAGAAATTAACGACGAAATTGCGGCAAAAGAAAGAGCAAGAAAAAAAAGAGAAGCAAAAATAATATTTACCGTAATGTTGGAAGACAAATGGGAAAAAAGCAAAGGTAAATAGATAAATGTAAGTCCCGTATTTGCCGGTCCCGATTGTGTAATTTGCGACATTGCGTCAACTGAACTTAGAGAAAAGACGGTGGAAAAAATAATTATACCGGCAACAAGAGATATTGAATTGTTTCCAAAACCGATTAAAGCGGCATTTACCGGAATATCTTCTTGCTTGCGCATATAAACAGCGTAGGTTAAAATCAATCCCCAACCTGCACCGGTATCCCAAGCATTTTGAGTTAACGCATTTAACCAAACTTTATAATCTAGGATATATTCGAGTTTCGGCGTAAAAAAATAGTTGAGTCCCTTAACGGCTCCGGGTAAAGTAACGGCTCTTACAAGAATAACAATAAGAATAATAACCAAAGCCGAAACAAGAAATTTATTTGTTTTTTCAATTCCTTTAACAACACCTTTATAAATAACAAAGGAACCTATTAACATTGCAAAAAAATGGAACAGAAGAGGCTGGGTTCCCGAGGCAAAAGAATTCCAAAATTTCAAGTGATTTGTTGTTTCAAAAATTTTACCGGTAACCGAAGTATACAAATAGCGCAGTGTCCATCCGGTAACAACGGAATAATAAAACATTATTGCCGTTGAAACAAAAGCAATAAATGCTCCCATCCAAGTAAATTTTTTACCGGCTATTTTTGCAATTGCTCCAACCGGTCCTTTACGTGCATATTTCCCTATTGCAAATTCCGCAATAATTAAAGGCAATGACCAAACAAAAAGAAAAATCATCCAGGGAATAAGAAAGGAGCCTCCTCCGTTTTGTGCAACAATGCGGGAAAAACGCCAGATATTACCGGTACCGACCGCAATACCCAGTGTGGCTAAAATAAGTCCCCATCTTGATGTAAAAAATTCTTCCTTTTGCATTTTTTATTTGTTTCTTTTTTCGAATGTTATACTTTCAATTATAACATCATTTACCGGTTTATCCATTAATCCGGTTTTGGTTTTGCCGATTGCTTCAACAACGTCCATACCCGAAATTACCTGGCCGAAAACGGAATGCTTACCGTCTAACCACGGTGTTGGAACCAACGTAATAAAAAATTGGCTTCCGTTTGTATTCGGCCCGGCATTAGCCATCGATAAAATTCCGGGTTTATCATGTTTTAAATTCGGACTAAATTCATCGGCAAATTTTCCGCCCCAATAACTTTCGCCTCCACGACCGGTGCCGGTGGGGTCGCCGCCTTGAATCATAAAACCGTCAATTACCCTGTGAAAAATAACCCCATCGTATTTTCCGTTTGTTGCAAGTCCCACAAAATTTTCTACTGTTTTAGGAGCCTCTTTTGCAAAGAGTTCCAATTCAAAAGTTCCCATATTTGTTTTTACTGTTGCCACTAATTTTTCGTTTTCCGATAAGTTCATTAATTTTTCCACTTTATCATCCTTTTTATTTATTACTGTATTCTTCTCTTTTTTTTTAATTTTTTCTCCGCCGCAATTCAACATAAGTAGTGCAATAAATAATATAAAAATATGTTTCATTGTTATTCCCTTTTTAAATTTATGGTGTAATAACATTCATTCCAATTAATACAAAGATAATTATTCCTAAAACAATTCTGTAAAAAACAAAAACCATTGTAGAATTCTTTTTTAAAAACGAAAGAAGAAAGGCAATTGTTAAGTAACCGCTTATTGCCGATGCGATTGTAGCGAGGAACAGATTTATTAATCCGTCTAATTGGATGTACTTTAAAGAACTGTAAAACTCCAACAATCCGCTTCCGAAAATGGCCGGTACACTAAGCAAAAAAGAAAAACGTGCGGCTGTTTCGCGCTTAAACCCCAGAAAGATTCCGGCGGTAATTGTAGTACCGGAGCGGGAAGAACCCGGAATAAGCGCCAAGGATTGTGCAAATCCTATTATTACGGCATCTTTCCAAGTTATATCTTTAATTTCACGTTTGAATTTACCTATTTTTTCGGCAAGTGCTAATATAATTCCAAGTACAATTAAACTGGATGCAATTACAAGCAAATTTTTTGTAAATGCTCCTTCTATCAAATCCTTAAAGCCGAGTCCTATAATTGCAACCGGAATTGAACCGAGAATAATGAGCCACCCCATTTTGGAATTGTTGCTTTGTACGGAATATTTTTTCGGTTTAATAAAATTATCTTTCATAAAATCGATAAATATACTCCACAAATCTTTTCTGAAATAGATGATAATTGCCAACAATGTTCCCAATTGAATTACCGCAATAAAGGATGTCCAATGTTCGGGATTTTCCGTTGAAATAAGCCCCATCAATTTACCGGCAATGGTTAGATGCCCGGTACTGCTGATTGGCAAAAATTCCGTAAGTCCCTGAATAATTCCAAGAAATATAGCTTCCAAAAATGTCATTTATTCTCCGATTATTTTAACAGTTCGATTATTAAAAGAAATAAGCTACTCCTAAATCCAAACTGGCGGAAAAGGAATTTAAATTTACGGCTTTTTTAATTACGGGATTATAGAGAGGATTGTCACTTTCGTCCGCCGTAGGGTCGCCAGGGGCATCGTACCTTACCGTTCCGCCAATTGTAGCATAAAAATTTCCGCTTAATTTTGTATGTGCTTGTATTCTGCCTAATATTCCTACACCAATTACAGAAAACGTATCTCCCGTAGATATTGTTGTTCCGCTTTTTTCAGTTAGTTTAACACCTCTAACGCCCAAACCGCCACCAAATTTAAATTTATATCCTTCTCCCGCAATAACATAATAGAGAAGCACCGAAGGTTTTATATGAGCATATTCCAAGCTATAGCTTCCGAACAACGAAGAGTAATTATAGTTCCACATCACATAAACATATTCTACACCAATTTGAAAATTCTTAAAAACGGAATAATCGGCTTCGCCGTAAAATTCTATTGCAGTGGAAAAATCGGCAAGCTCGTCCGTTGCCCAATTAAAACTGAGGTAATCGTTTAACGAAGGAGCGTAAACAAGATTAATTCCCATTCCCGCAGCAATATCAACTTGTGAAAAACTTTTATTTGAAAAAACAAATAACAGAATAATTATTGGCAACAACTTTTTCATTCTGTTTTTCCTCCTTTTATTACGCTAAAAAAATCCTCTTTGGGTAACCCTATTTTTTCTCTTTTATTATTAATATACCACATAAAAAGAAACATTGATAAGATAAAAATTAAAATAGAAACCGTATGCGTAAGCAATACATAAGCCGAAGCTGCCTCTTCCGTAAAAGAAAAAAGAGTTACCAATACGGTAATACCGAGGTAATGGTAAGTACCGGTTCCTCCCGGCGTAGGAATAATAATACCGAATGCACTTATGGTCATAACAATCCACGCCATACCGTAAGAAACATCAAAATTGTTTTGAATGTTGATAACATAAAATCCGAGTTCGGCGGTTAATCCGTAATTAAGCATTATTATTATTGTATATAATACAACTTGAATATAATTTGATGTACCTTTAATTGTTGCAAAACCGGAAATTAACATTTCAAAAATATATTCTATTTTATCGCCTATTCTTTGAGAAAATTTATAGACCGCTTTTAATATTAACGAAGTAAATTTTTCTTTGAATTTAACAAGTAATACCAAAAGAATAATAATTGTAATAATTCCGGCAAACCCGAAAACCACAGTTGTTTTTAGCCAAGTTAATTCGGAATACAAATCTCCTTCATAAATTATAACGCTAATCAACACCGAAAATCCCAGAGCAAGAATATCAATAACCCTTTCAACCACAATTGAGCCGAGTACGGAAGTTCGGGAAACCCCTTCCCACTTTCCGGCAAAAAAACCTCTATAAAGCTCCCCCAATCTTGGTATCACACTATTTAGGCCGTACCCAATCATTGTTGCTCCAAACAAATTGAGTACAGAGGTGTTAGATTTGGCGGATTTTAACATCACTTTCCATCTAGCGGCACGTAAAAAATGTGAAAGGAAAAATGATAAAAGGAAAAGAAAAAACCATTTAATAGAAAGATTCGAAAGTATTTTAAAAACAGAATCGAAATGAACATTTCTGAATGCGAGATACAGAAAAACAAACATTAGAACAACCGGGAGCGCATAACCGAAGTACTTTTTTAATCCGTTATTTGATTTATCTAAGGTCAATTACTTCTACCGTATTTGATGGAGAAAAATGAAATATATTTTTATTTAATGTAGGATTTATAACAATGGAAAAGAGTTTAAATGAATATTTCATATTGTTATAATCCGTAATTTCAATTTCGGTAAGCACGAAATTTTTATTTATAAATAATACGGCTTCTTTAAAATTCAATTCGGAATTTATCGGCACCGCTTTAATTACATAACCGTTCACCTTTTTGTTTACAAGGGTCAACTTACATTTGGCAGGATAACCGTAAATAATATTGTTTAATGAAAACCCGATATTTTCTTCGTCAAAATCGGAAATAATAACTTTGTTTTGTTTTTCGTCGTAATTCCAAGTTGTTTTTCCATCGGAAATTATTTTACGCGAAGGCAATTCAATTTTAAAATTATCTTTTTTCATAAAATAAAATTTACCGGCAAGTTTATAGGGTTTGGAAACCTTATTTGCAAAAATTGTTTGATTAAAATCCGCCTTAATTGTTTTTATTTCGGAAAATTTATTTTGAACCTTTTTAATAATTTCATCTGCGGTTTGAGCTTGCAAAAGGACCGAAAAAAACAGAAAGAAAAATATTTTTAACAGCATTTTAGAGTGACCTCATTATTCTTTGAAATTCTTCTTCCGTTTCGCAAAGAACTTCGCGTGCCTTACTTCCTTCAGAAGGCCCGACAATACCGGCTTGTTCCAATTGGTCCATTACACGCGCCGCACGGGAGTAACCGAGTTTTAACTTGCGCTGCAACAAAGAGACAGAGCCTTGCTGATGACGAATAACAACCATTCCGGCTTCTTCAAACATAGGATCAAGGTCCGAAAGGAAATTTGCATCGGGATCGTTTTTGCGTTCCATTAAAGAAGGAAGAAAATACCGCTTGGTATATCCCTGCTGAACATATATTGCATTAGTAACTTTTTCAACTTCTTCCGTTGAAATAAAAGCATTTTGAATACGAATCGGTTTCGGCATTCCTCCGGGTAAAAAGAGCATATCGCCTCTTCCTAACAGTTGCTCCGCTCCGTTCATATCTAAAATTGTACGGGAATCTATTTTTGTAGCAACCTGATAAGCAATACGTGCAGGAAAGTTCGCTTTTATTACACCGGTAATTACATTAACCGAAGGTCTTTGTGTTGCAACAACCAAATGTATTCCCACGGCACGTGCCAACTGAGCAATACGTGCAATCGGTTCTTCAACCTCTTTCCCTGATGTCATCATCAAATCCGCCAACTCGTCAATAATTACAACAATGTAAGGAAGTTTATAATGTTTTATTTTATCAGTATCTGCCGGACGTGTTTTAGGGTTTCCAACTTTTTTATTATAATCTATAATATTGCGAACACCCGCTTTAGCAAGTTTATCGTAACGTTTTTCCATTTCGAGTTCAACGGATTTAAGTGCTATTAAAGCATTTGCCGGAATTGTAATAATCTCTTCATCCAAATCGGGAGAGATAGCAAGAAAATGTTTATTTAATTTCCCGTAAAAAGAGAGCTCTATTTTTTTAGGGTCAACAATAACAAACTTTACTTCAGAAGGATGCTTGGCATAAAGCAAACTTGTAATAAGCATATTAATACCGACGCTTTTACCTGAACCTGTGGCACCGGCAACAAGAAGGTGAGGCATTGTGGCCAAGTCGGTAATGTAAACATCCCCTATTATTGTTTTACCTAAAGCAATCGGCAATGCCGCTTTAGATTCCTTCAATTTGGAAATTACAGAACGGGCACGGACTATAACTGATTTTCCGTTGGGAATTTCGACCCCGATAGCACTTTTGCCCGGTATCGGGGCAATAATACGAATGCCGCGTGCCGCAAGGGCAAGAGCTATATCGTGTTCCAAACTTACTATTCTGCTTATCTTTACACCTGGAGCGGGAACAATTTCGTATTGCGTAACAACAGGACCCGGGGTTACGGAAATATCTTCTATCTTAATATCAAATAAAAGCAATTTTTCTTTTAGCAATTCCGCATTATGTTTTAATTCGGTTTCGGAAATTTTTAATTCCTCATCTTTCGGTTTATCCAATAATGATAAGCTAGGCGGAATAAATTTAATTTTTTCTTCCCACGGCTCCGGTGAATTTTCATCTTCTTCCATAATCGGAGGCACGGATTTTTCTTTTTTTGTGGGAATTGAATCTTTACCGATTTGCGGTTCCAACGGAACCAAAGCGGGATCGGTTAAGTCTTTTTCTTCTTCCGCCTTACGAACAATTCTAATTTTGGTTTCGCTTTCAGGTTCGTCGTCATCAACGGATAATGTTTCTTCCAACAACGGCTTCTTTCCTTTTTTCAAAAGGGAAGATTTTGATTTGCGTTTCTCTTTTGCAATCTCAATTATTTTTTCCAGATTGCTTTCTTTCTCTTCTTTTTCCGTTTTTATGGTAATTTTAGTCTTCTTTTCTTCTTTTTCCAAAGCACCGTTAAAACCCTCTTTAACCGTTTCCCAAAGCTTTTCCGGCTTAATATCAAAAGCTACAATTACGGAAACAACCAAAACAGAAAGCAGCACAATTATACTTCCCAATCCACCTAATAATCTTCCAATTGCTCCACCAAAAAAATCGCCTACTTTTCCCGAAAGTTCAGGAACTTCGTATAGTAAATTTAATTCTATCCTCAGCATTCCGAAAAACGATGCAAGGATTATTGCAAAAGCCAATAAAAAATTTGAAAGATGAATTGAAAGTCTGTAATTTTCATTTTTTAGAATTGCCAAGCCCCAAATAAACATTACGACAGGAAAGACAATGGAAAAGTATCCTATTGTGGAAAGAATAAAAAACGACGATAGATAAGCTCCGAGAATTCCAAGCCAATTATGAATACCGGCGGCACGTTTAATAAACTCGGAATCTGAAGAAAATATTTTAAATAAATCGGATAACCCGAAAAGATTTGCAGCATCGTATTTTGAATAGGAAAGAATGCTTAACAAAGTTAACAAAGCAACAATTATTAATCCGAAAGCCGCTAATTTTTTTTTGCTGCCGTTATTTGAAGAGGCACCGTTTGTGGTTTTTGTTTTTTTTTTCGTATTTGTCTTTTTTTTAACCGCCATAAACAAAACCAAAATTATTTTGTACTATTTTCCTCATTGTCTGCCTGCCACAATTTAATTTCTCCTCCTGAAAAAACCGGAATAAGAGGAATATTATCTACGGTAGAACAAAAATCTATATCTTTATCAAATCCGTTTTGTATTAACAATTTACCGTGTTCACAATTTAACATCATCTCTTTAATATCGGAGCCGAATTTTTCTTCCAACACCAAAGCGGCTCTTGTAGCATCGGTAACATCAAGGTTCGGATTCTGTTTAAGCATTTTCTTTATTAATGCTCCGGCACATATTGTATCTTCCAAACAAAAAACCCCGTTTGCACCGGAAGTAATAATTTCGATATCGGTATTAATTTTGAGAAGGTGCTCTGCCATTGCCGAAAGGTTATTGAAACTGGCAACAAAAACTTTTTCGGAATATTTTGCCTTAACAATTGCTTTGGAGCCGTTGGTTGTAAAAAGAATAACGGATTTCCCTTTTATTTTTTCTTCGGTATATTCAGCGGGTGAATTTCCCAAATCGAAACCGTCTATTTTTTGAGTATTCCGTTCACCGCACAATAACGTATGTCCACCATGTGCGTTAACAGAGAACTTCATTGCAAAATCTATCGACCCTACAGGAATAACTTCTTTTGCTCCCGCATCGAATGCTTTAAGAATTACAGAAGTTGCGCGTAGTACATCTATTACAACCGTGGTTTTGCCCGTAAAATAAAGGTCTTCAACATTATTTGGGGATAGAATAACATTTACTTTCATAATCAATTTTTTCCGAATTTTAACTTTTATTTACTTATAAAAGGAAGTTTTACAACAATTCCTGTAAC
This sequence comes from uncultured Melioribacteraceae bacterium, assembly GCA_964617555.1. Taxonomy (GTDB): domain Bacteria; phylum Bacteroidota; class Ignavibacteria; order Ignavibacteriales; family Melioribacteraceae; genus 1-14-2-50-31-20. The sequence goes on from CAZTYP010000050.1 coordinate 18,381, forward strand.
TTCCTTGTTCCTTACTTTAATGGTAACGGTAGTATCAATTTCGGCAAACTCCTTTTTAACATAACCCATTGCAATAGGTTTACCAAGTACGGGGCTCAACGTTCCGCTTGTTATTACTCCGATTTTTTTTCCGTTATTATTAAATATTTCGTAACCGTGGCGAGGCATAATTTTTTCGTTGGAAGTAATTGCAACCAATTTTCTTTCAACACCGTTTTCCTTAATTTTTCTCAAGGTATCCCTACCTATAAAATCGCCTTTTTTAATTTTGGTAATCCACCCGAGGCCGGCTTCAATGGGGTTTGTTGTCCGGTCAATATCATTACCGTAAAGACAAAACCCCATTTCCAATCTTAAAGTATCTCTTGCTCCAAGTCCAACCGGTTTTATTTTATATTGTGTACCGGCTTCAAAAATTTTGTTCCAAATTTTTAATGCTTCTTCTTCCGAACCTTTAAAATAAATTTCGTACCCGAGTTCGCCGGTATATCCGGTACGGGAAATAATTATTTCGGTACCTTCGCATTCGGAAATTTGAAAATGATAATATTCCATATCCAACCCGGATTTGCAAATTTTTGCAAGTGTTTTTTTCGAATTAGGTCCCTGCACCGCAAATAAGGAGTATTCATCACTTTCATTAATAATTTCCGCATCGAATTTGTTGTTTTTATGCATCCACTCCAAATCTTTTTCTATATTGGAAGCATTTATTACAAGCATAAATTCATTGTCGTCCAATTGATAAAGGAGCAAATCATCAACTATTCCGCCGTTTTCATAACACATTGCAGTATATTGCACCTTACCCGCTGCAAGTTTTGCAACATCATTAATTGTAATATATTGTATAAAATCAAAAGCTTGATTTCCTTTAACAATTACTTCCCCCATATGAGAAACATCAAACACACCAACCGAGTTACGTACTGCGTTATGCTCATCAATTATGGATGAATACTGAACGGGCATTTCGTATCCGGCAAACTCCACCATCTTGGCACCGAGTTCAATATGCTTATTATATAATTTTGTTCTCTTCATTTTTCTTTATTTTTTTTTATTCCAATCTGCTAAAAATTTTTCAATCCCAATATCAGTAAGAGGATGTTTAAATAGTTGTTCAATTACTTTAAACGGAATTGTAACAATATCTGCTCCTATTAATCCCGCTTCAACAATATGCAAAGGATTACGAATACTTGCCACAATAATTTCCGTTTCAAAATTATAGTTCGTATAAATTTGGGCAATCTGTTCAACCAAATCCATTCCTACATGACTGATGTCATCCAATCTTCCGACAAACGGAGAGATAAACGTTGCACCGGCTTTTGCCGCTAAAATTGCTTGAGCGGGAGAAAAACACAAAGTAACATTTGTTTTTATTCCCATTGACGAAAGAGACTTTACGGCTTTTATTCCTTCTTTTATTAACGGAATTTTTACAACTATATTTTCGTGAATAGATGCGAGGTCTTCAGCTTCTTTCATCATCCCTTCGTAATCAAGAGCAACAACTTCACCGCTGATAGGACCGTTAACAATTTTGGTAATTTCCGTTAATATTTCTTTAAAATCACCTTTTTCTTTTGCAATTAAAGACGGGTTTGTTGTAACCCCATCCAAAATTCCCATAGAAGCAGCTTCTTTAATTTCCGCTATGTTTGCCGTATCAATAAAAAATTTCATATTTACCTCAAAAAATAAAGTTTAAAGTTACTAAATATTACAAATAATCATTTGTAATTTCTTGTCCGGTTTTATCGTCGATAAATCGAAAAGATTGAGGATTTACATCATTTTTTTCTTCCAATTTTATTCTTACAAAATATTTTATTTGCATTTTAAATAATGTTGATATTGTGCCTATTCTTAGTTTTAACCCCAAAGAGTTATGTACAATTAACCTTAGCGAATGTTTATTGCCATCGTTTTTATAACGTTTTAACCATTGTTCTATTTCGTTGATAATATTGGATTTTTTCTGCATCAATCCGGTTCCGTTACAGCAATGGCATAATTCGTGAGTTGATTGCATTATATTTTCACGAATTCTTTCACGGGTAATTTGCATTAATCCGAAATCGGTCATAGGTAACATTGCAATTTTAGCTCTGTCTTTTTTGAATTCCTTTTTTAACTCGTCATATATTTTTTTTCTGTTTTTATCTTCTTCAAGATCAATAAAATCAACCACAACAAGCCCGCCTATATCTCTGAGCCGCAACTGACGTGCAATTTCGCGAGCAGCTTCCAAATCAGTTTTTAATGAATTTTGTTCCTGTTCTTTTTTTGCCGCATATTTTCCGCTGTTAACATCAATCACCGTCATTGCTTCTGTATGCTCAATAAACAGATATCCGCCGCTTGGCAAAGCAACCCTGCGCTCCATCATGCTTTTTATTTGTTCTTCGATTTTAAATTCTTCAAAAATAGGAATTGAACTTTTATAAAAATTAACTTTATCTACCAATTGCGGTTGATGTGTATTTACGTAATTGCGAATTTCTCTGTAAAGTTTTTTGGAATCGATAAAAATATTTGAAACATCCGTTGTAAATAAATCGCGAATAACACTGATTGTTGTACTTAAATCTTCATAAACCAATGCGGGCGGAGAACTTTTTTTTACTTCTTCTTGAATTTTTGTCCATGTTTTATTCAAGTAATTTAAATCCATGCTCAGTACTTCTTCCGTTTGGTCTTTCGATGCTGTTCTGATAATCAACCCGCAATTATCCGGAATAATTTCTCTGGCTAATTTTTTTAATCGTTTTTTTTCCTTAAAATCCGTAATTTTTTTTGAAATACCTATCTTATGCTCATAGGGAATAAGCACACAAAATCTGCCCGGTATTGAAATTGATGTGGAAACTCTTACACCTTTTCCTTTTACAGGCTCTTTAATTATCTGTACTAAAACTTCTTGCCCTTTTTTTAATTTCGGAATTTTATTTTTTCTTTCGGGATTTTCCGAATTCCCTTTATTATCTTCGTCGTCGTCTTTAGGTTCGGCGGTATAATCGTCATCAACAAAATTAAGGTTTTCTTTTAATGAATCTCCTATATCGGAAAAGTGTAAAAACGCATCATGTTTAAGACCGATATCGATAAACACGGCTCTTATGCCGGGTAAAACACGGGCAACCCTGCCCAAATAAATATTGCCAACCATCCTGTTCTTTTCGGGATGCTCAACAAAAAAATCCACCAACTTACCATCCTCGGTAATAGCAATTCTATTTTGGGATGCAGTTGAACTTATAATAATTTCTTTCAACATTTTTCAATCTCTATTTTAAACGGATTAATCGTTAATTATTTTTCCAACCAAAAGAGAATCCGTTCTTTAAACTTTTGGTTAATTACTTCACGATCATCTTCCGGATAAAAATTTTGTTTTAGATTGTGAACATGTTCGTGAATTATTTTAATTTCCTCATCAATACTTTTGGCACGCGTAATTTCGGATGAAAATCTATTTATTCCATTAAAATGTTTAAAGTACCAAATAATATTCTTTTTTGCTTTAATTACAGCAATTGTTTCAGAATATTCTTGAGCCAGTAAATTACAATGTTTTATTGCAGTTTGTGCAACTTCTTCAATTTCAGGCTCACCGGGGTCAAATCCTTTTTCAACCAAAAGATTATATCTTCTGAAAATAAAGGGGTTGCCAAGAGCTCCGCGTGCTATCAAAACCGAATCCACTCCGGTTTCATTAATCATATTTTGAATATCTTGCGGTGTAAAAAGCGAACCGTTACCTACTACAGGAATTTTAACTGTTTCTTTAACTTTTTTCAGCCAATTCCAGTCCGGTGCATCGCTATACTTTTTGTTTTTTGTTCTGCTGTGAACAAAAACAACAGAGGCACCGCTTTCTTCCGCAATTTTTGCCGTTTCGAGAATATTTATTTTGTTATCGTTGGACCCCAACCTCAGCTTAACCGATATCGGAGTATTTCCGGCTACATTAACCATTGCTTCAATTAATTTGCCCATTAATGCGGGGTCGTCCAACAGTTTAGCTCCCATATTTAACTTTGTAACCTTTGCTACCGGACAACCTACATTCAAATCTATTAAATCGGGTTTATAACGTTGTAATTCCTTAACGGCAGAAGATAAATATTCCGGTTTATTCCCTAACAACTGTACTCCTATAGGTTTTTCGTTTCGGGCAAAAGAGAAAATTCTTAATGAGCGAAATTCATTTTCAACAATACCCTTTGCACTAACCATAGGCGTAAATGTTAAACCGGCTCCGAACTCTTTGCAAATTTTACGAAAAGGAGCATCAGAAACATCGGCCATTGGAGCAACAAACAATCTATGCCCCAAATCCAAATTACCTATTTTCACAACCACCCCTTTCTAAAACCAATTGGTAAATTAAGCCGGATAAAATTTAATCCGGCTTAATAATCAATCAGTTCTCTTTTTTATCAGAATCTTCTTTATTCTTATCGTTATTAAGTAACGCTTTGCGCGATAAGGAATATTTTCCGTTTTCCATTTTCAAAAGTTTAACTTGAACCGTATCCCCTTCGTTAATAACATCGGTTACTTTGTTTACCCTTTCGTTGGCAATTTGCGAAATATGAAGAAGCCCCTGGGTCCCCGGAATAAATTCTACGAACGCACCAAAATCAGTTACTTTAATAACCTTACCGGTATATTCCATTCCCACTTCGGGATCTGTAGTTATGGCTTTAATAAGGTCTTTTGCCTTACGTGCACTTTCGGTATTAACACCGGCAATTGCAACTTTACCGTCTTCCTCAATATTTATTTCAACACCAAAATCTTTTTGGATTCCTTGAATAATTTTTCCGCCTTGCCCGATTACCGCTCCTATTTTTTCAGGATTAATCTGAATAAATATCAACGACGGAGCATAAGGAGAAATTGCTTCTCTCGGAGCCGAAATTGTTTCGTTCATTTTACCTAAAATATGCATTCTGCCTTCTTTGGCTTGGGCAAGAGCTTTTTCCATTATTTCAAACGATATTCCTTGAATTTTAATATCCATCTGAATAGCTGTTATTCCTTTATCGGAACCGGCAACTTTAAAATCCATATCACCCAAATGATCTTCATTGCCGAGAATATCGGTAAGAACGGCAAAATTATCCCCTTCTTTAACCAAACCCATTGCAATGCCGGCAATAGCTGTTTTAATAGGAACACCACCATCAAATAAAGCAAGAGTTCCGGCACAAACGGTTGCCATAGAAGAAGACCCGTTCGATTCCAAAATATCGGAATTTAATCTTATTGTATAAGGAAATTTTTCCTTTTCGGGAATAACGTATTTTAATGCACGTTCAGCAAGATTTCCGTGTCCCACTTCGCGTCTTCCCAATCCGCCGTATCGCCCTGTTTCGCCAACACTAAACGGAGGAAAATTATAATGTAGATAAAATGTTTTCTTATATTCCTCACCAAGTCCGTCAACAATTTGCTCATCTTTAGCTGTACCCAGGGTTAATGTTGTAAGCGATTGAGTTTCACCACGGGTAAAAAGAGAAGACGCATGCGTTCGGGGAATTACCCCTACTTCGCAAGTAATTGGACGAACTTCCGTTAATGTTCTGCCGTCCAAACGTGCACCTTCTTCCAGAATTCTTTTACGCATCAATTCTTTTTCTATATCGTGAAGCACCTCTTTTATATCGGCTTCTTCTTCGGGATATTTTTCCGTTAACGCTTCAAGAACCGATTCATTTATCTGGTCGTTTTTTGCATAACGTTCTTCTTTTGCCAAAGCCGAGTAAACCACTTCTTTATATCTGTTGTATGCCAATTCGTTAACGTCTTTAATAAGTTCTTCGTTAACCTCTTTCGGTTGAATTTCCATTTTCGGTTTACCGCATACGGCAACAAGTTCTTTTTGAACTTCAATCAGTTTTTGAATTTCTACATGAGCAAATTTTAACGCTTCTAACAAATCCGTTTCACTTATTTCGTGAGATTCTCCTTCTACCATCATTATCGAACTTTCGGTACCGGCAACGGTTAATTCCATATCGCTTATCTCAATTTGCTATGCTGTGGGATTTACTAAATACTTCCCGTCTATTCTACCGATTCTCACTTCGCCTATAGGTTCAAGGAAAGGGATATCCGAAATTGCCAATGCTGCCGATGCCCCTACTGCCGCCACAACATCAGGGTCATTTTCCCCGTCGTACGAATAGACAAAAGCTGCAATTTGCGTATCGTTTCTGTACTCTTTGGGGAAAAGCGGTCTGATTGGTCTGTCAATCAAACGTCCGCTTAATATTTCTTTTTCTGAAGGGCGACCTTCTCGTTTAATAAATCCACCCGGAAATTTTCCAGCGGCAAAAGCACGTTCTCTGTACTCAACCGACAAAGGGAAATAATCCAATTCGGTATTTGCCTTTTTTGAAGCAACGGCGGTAACCAATACCATTGTATCGCCATAACTGACCATTACAGCTCCGTTAGACTGTTTTGCAAAGCGTCCGGTCTCTATTATTAGTTTCTTTCCGCCTATTTCTACTTCTTTTGTTATAATCATTTTTAAACCTTATTTTCTTAATCCTAATTCTTTAATTATGCTTCTGTATCTTTCAATATCTTTACGTGCAACGTAATCGAGTAATCTTCTTCTTTTACCAACCATCATTAACAAGCCTCTTCTGGAAGCGTGATCTTTTTTGTGTTCCGAGAAATGCGACGTAAGTTTATTTATACGTGCGGTTAAAAGTGCAATTTGCACTTCAGCTTTACCGCTGTCTTTTTCGTTTGCGCCAAATTTTTTGATGATTTCTTGTTTTTCTTCTTTTGTTAAATTCATTTTTTGTAACTCCTTTTAATTATTAATTCGATATAACTTCAGAACCTTTCCAAAGTTTATTAGTTAATTTATCTTGCACCGACTTAGCCGGTTTTTTATTTCAAATTTTACTTAAATATTTACTTCCTATAAATCTTATTGCTTCTTTTTTATCTTTTCCTATTTGATATATAAGTTCTTCTTTGTTTGCGAACTTTGTTTCATCTCTAAGTCTTTTTAATAACTCTACTTTAATTTTTTTATCATAGATATCTTCATTAAAGTTTAACAGATGAACTTCAATAACAACATCAAGTGTATCGGCAAAAGTAGGACGCATACCTATATTCATTATACCGAATACGATTTTATTTTCTACAAGCGCTCTTACAATATATACGCCGTTTTTGGGTATTAGCTTATCAGCATCGGAAACATCAATGTTTGCCGTAGGAAAACCGAGTATGGTTCCTCGCGAAACACCTTTTACAACTTTTCCCGAAAAAGAATAATTGCGCCCGAGAAAATTATTTGCTTTTTCCACCTCACCATTTAACAGAGCATTCCGTACTTTTGTACTGCTTATTATTTCCTCACCGTATTTAACGGGAGGAACACATTCTACACTAAAACCGTATTGTTTACCGAGCCGGATTAATTCGTTATCATTACCATCTCGATTTTTCCCGAACTTATGGTCATGACCGACTATTATATGTTTAACACCTACTTTACCGTGAACAACATCGGTAATAAACTTTTCGGAGGTTTGTTGTGAAAACTCTTTTGAAAAATTTATTACCAAAAGATTTTGAATACCAATACGCTTAAGTTCCTCGCTTTTTTCTTCCATGGTTGTAAGCAACTTAACCTTTTGGTTTGTTACAACCGTTCGGGGATGCGGCTCAAACGTAATTACAACATTCCGTAAACCGTGCAAAGAGGAATATTCTTTTACCTTTTTGAAAAGCACCTTATGACCTTTATGTATTCCGTCAAAAGTTCCGATTGTTAAAACCGTATTTTCATCTTTTTCAATTTTATCAACAGAGTTATAAATATTCATTTATTTTCAGTTTTCCAAACCTTCATTAAGTTTTTTAAATTCGTTAACAGTAAGGGCATCACTAACCTTAAATTCTCCTATTGCTTCACGTCTAAGAGATTTAAGATAAGCCCCGCATCCTAATTTTGCTCCAAAATCGTTTGCAATTACTCTGATATATGTGCCTTTGGAGCATCTAATTTTAAAATCTATTTCCGGCAATTCCGAACGGGTAATTTCAAAATTAAAAATTGTTACTTCTCGCGGCTTTCTTTCAACTTCCATTCCTTTGCGGGCAAGTTTGTACAAACGCTTACCGTTTTGTTTAAGAGCCGAGTACATGGGAGGAACCTGTTCAATTTTCCCAACAAACGATTGCCGTACTTTTTCAATCATCTCTTCGGTAACAAAGGTAAAATCTTTTTCTTCAATCACTTCTGTTTCCGCATCCATAGAGGGTGTTTTTTTACCAAGCTCAATTGTTCCGGTATAAATTTTTTCTAAATCTTGAAATTTGTAAATCTCTTTTGTTTTTTTACCGACACAAATTATCAGCAAGCCTGTTGCGGCAGGGTCGAGTGTGCCGGCATGTCCTACTTTCTTTACATTTACAATTTTACGAACACGGTGTACCACATTAAAAGAACTTTTCCCTTTCTCTTTATCAATAAGCAAAACCTCACCGGAGGCATAATCAACATGTGTAAGATCAAATAATTTATTTGTTATCATTTTTATGAATCTTTTTAAATATCTCTTCCATTTTCTCAACATAGTCGAGCGTATCGTCGAGATAAAAATCAATATTGGGTATATGCCGTAAATGTCTAATTTTACTTGCAAGTTCCGATTTAATAAATCCCTTTAGCTCATTAAGTTTGACAAGTTTTTCTTCCCGTCCTTCTTTTTCAAAAACAGATATGTAAATTTTCGCATGTTTTAAATCCGGTGTTACTCTTACATTTGTAATTGTAAGCATCCCCAGTTCCGGCGCACGGTCTCGTAATTTATGAAGAAAAATCAAACTTAATTCTTCTTTTATTAATTCGGATACTCTTTGTAATCTTTTAGGCAATTGTTAATCCAATTTCTTTTTAGTTTCTACCAATTGATATGCTTCAATAATATCACCGACTTTAATATCGTTAAAGTTTGCAATGTTCAGTCCGCATTCGTAACCGGCAACAACTTCTTTAACATCATCTTTAAACCGTTTAAGCGTTGCAAGGTTTCCTTCGTATATTACAATACCGTTACGGAATAATCTTATTTTATCCGAGCGTGAAATTTTACCGTCTGTTACATAACAACCTGCAACGGTTCCCACTTTCGGAACTTTAAAGGTTTCGCGTACTTCCACGGTTGCAACTAAATCTTCGGAAACAATCGGTGAAAGCAATCCTTCCAATGCCGATTTAACTTCATTAATTGCATCATAAATTACATTGTAAATTCTTATATCAACTTTTTCCGTTTCGGCAAGTTTACGTGCATTGTTATTGGCTCTCACATGAAATCCTACAATAAGAGCATTAGATGCGGAGGCGAGCAAAACGTCACCTTCGGTAATTCCGCCAACCGCTTTATGGATTACATTAACGGCAACTTCATTGTTGGAAAGTTTCATAAGCGAATCAGCAAGAGCTTCTACCGAACCGTCCACATCACCTTTTACAATTACCGGAAGTTCTTTTACTTCTCCGTCTTTTATCTGTTGTGCAATTTGTTCTAAAGTAAGATGACGAACTTGACGATGGTCTTGTTCCCGCTTTAATTGTTGACGCTTAATTGCAATTTCGCGTGCTTCACGTTCAGAATTAACCACGGCAAAAACATCACCGGCTTGAGGTGTCCCTTCAAAACCCAATATCAATGCGGGAGAACCAGGTGTAACTTCGGAAATTTTCTTGTTCCTTTCGTCAAACATTGCCCGCACTCTTCCGTGATAAATACCCGCAACAAACGGATTACCTATTCGCAAAGTTCCCTTCGCAATAAGAACCGTTGCGGTAACTCCGCGGCCTTGTTCAAGCTGTGCTTCAACAACCGTACCTCTGGCATTTCTATCGGGATTGGCTTTAAGCTCCAACAATTCCGCTTCAAGTAATATTTTTTCTAAAAGTAAGTCAACGTTTGTTCCTGCTTTTGCGGAAATTTCGACCGATTGATATTTACCGCCCCAATCTTCTACCAAAATATTTCGTTCGGCCAATTGTTGTTTTATTTTTTCGATATTGGAGTTCGGTTTATCAATTTTATTAATGGCAATAATAATAGGCACTCCCGCAGCTTGTGCATGGTTAATTGCCTCAACGGTTTGCGGCATAACGGCATCGTCTGCGGCAACAATAATTACAACAATATCCGTTATTTTAGCTCCGCGAGCACGCATAGCGGTAAATGCTTCGTGTCCCGGAGTATCCAGAAAAGTGATTTTTTTCCCCTCTTCAACTTCAACTTGATATGCACCAATATGTTGGGTAATTCCTCCGGCTTCACCGGCAACTACATTTTCACGTCGTATATAATCCAACAATGATGTTTTACCGTGATCTACATGCCCCATTATTGTTACAACGGGTGGACGCGGAACAAGGGTTGACTCGTCATCTTCAGTATCGGCAAGGGAATCGGCAACGTATTCGTCTTCAAATTCAACTTCAAACCCGAATTCATCGGCAACAAGAGTAATTGTTTCGGAATCAAGACGTTGGTTAATTGAAACCATTAAACCGATTTCCATACATTTGGCAATTACATCACTTACGGAAACATTCATTAAGTTTGCAATTTCGCTAACCGAAATATATTCCGTTACCTTAATTTTTGTTTCAGCTTCCAATTGTTGCAATTCGGCAATTCTTTCTTCCTCTTCGTGTTTTTCTTTTTTGCGTTTCTTCTTAAAACTCGATCTATCACTTATACCGGCATCATCAATACTTTGTAATGTGCGTTTAATTGCAGCTTCAACTTCCCGTTTATCTATTTCGGCTTTTTTTACACGTCTGAATTTTTTTGCTTTAACCGGTTCTTCACCGTTTTCGGTTTTCTTTTTACGTCGGAATTTTTTCTTTTTGTCATCTGCCTTTGGCTTACCGGAATCTAATTTATCAGTGTCCGTTTTTACGGTCGCAGCATTTTTATCATTAATAGTTTCTTGTTTTTGCTCTTTCTTTTTATTCTTTTTGTTTTTCTTGGTTTGTTTTTCTTTTTTATCTTTATCAAGATCTATTTTCCCTACAACCTTTAACCCTTTTTTATTTTTCTGCAAAGCTTTTTCCGCTTCGGTTTGAAAACTTTCGGTTTCTTCAATCGGCTTTGGATTTTCTGTTTCAGGTTCTTCGGAAATTTCTTCTTCAACAGTTTCTTCGACTTTTGTGAAATCTTCTTCGACTTCGGATTTTTCGGCTACACTCTCCGTTTTCTTTTCCGATGTTTTTTCTTCCCCCGATTCTTCAAATTCTTCAACTTGTTCTTTTTCTGTTTCGGGTTCTTCAGCAACTTCTTCAATCGTTTCTTCTTTATCGGATTCAATTTTTTCGGGAACTTCTTCTTTTGCTTTCGTTTCTTCCCGCACTTCTTCCGCAGAGGATTCTTCTTCGGTGTTTTCTCCGGCTTTTTCGGCTCTTCGTTTGTTGAATTGTGCTAATTTCTTTTTATGAATCTCGGATTTTTCAATCTCTTTTTTGAAATGAGACTGAACATCGGCAAGCATTTGATCATCAAGCAATGCCATATGATTTTTTACCGTGTAACCCTTTTCGCGCAAAAAGTCAATAATAGCATCGGTAGAGATATTAACTTCCGATGCAAATTTGTAAATTCTATATTTTTTCGGTTTTTTAGTTTGTTCCATATTGGGAATTACCTATAATTTAATTTTATTCTTCTTCAAATTGGTTTTTAAGAATTTCTAATATTTCAGCAGCTTTTTCTTCGTCCAATTCCTCAATTTCTTTCAGTTCGTCAATGCCGGCGGTAAGAACTTCAACAGCAGTATCGTAACGGTTATTAATTAATAAATCTACCATTTCCGTCCCAAGCTCTTCTCTCAGTTCAACCAACTCTATATCGTCTTCGTATTCTTCGTACGGTTTTTCTTCTCTAAGAACTTCAATATCGTAGCCTGTAAGTTTCATGGCAAGACGAATATTAACTCCGTTTCGTCCGACAATAAGCGATACTTGATCACTATCGGCAAGAACCGTACATTTTTTTTCACTTTCATTAATTTCAATTTGTTTTAATTTTGCCGGCGAAAGTGTTCTTTGAATGAACGTTACGGGGTCATCGGAATAATTTACAACATCTATATTTTCATTGTTTAATTCTCGTACTATTGCATGAATACGTACTCCTTTCATCCCTACGCAAGCACCAACGGCATCAATACGCGGGTCTTGAGATTCTACGGCAACCTTTGCTCTTTCGCTCGGTTCGCGAGCAATTCTTTTTATTTCAATAATGCCGTCATATATTTCCGGAATTTCTATTTCAAATAGTTTTTTAAGGAAGAGATTATCCGCTCTCGAAATAATTATTACCGGACCATTCGGAGTTTTTCGAACTTCTTTAATTACGGCACGCACGGTATCCCCTTTTCTATAACGTTCACGCGGTATTTGTTCTACTCTAGGCAAAAGCAATTCGTTTTTGTTATGATTAACCAAAATATCGTTGCGACGTACTTGATAAATATCACCAACTATAATTTCGCCAACCATTTCGGAATATTCGTTATATACAAGTTCTTTTTCTATTTCACGAATTTTTTGATTTAAACTTTGTCGGGCAAGGTTAATTAATCTTCTGCCGAAAGAACTAAGTTCAATCTTTTCAACAAAGTCATCTCCCACTTCCAATTCTTCTTCGTTACCTAATTTGTTTACTTCGTCAATGCTTATTTCCAATTCAGGATTTTCCACTTCATCAACAATTGTTCGTTCCAAAAATATTTCAATATCACCTTTATCCATATTGGCAATAACATCGTAGTTTACATCTTGCCCGTATTTTTTCTTTACCATTAATCCGAATATCTCTTCGATAATATTTTCAAGAACGTCTCTGTCAACATTTTTTCCTTTAACCATTTGAGCAAAAGCTTCAACTATTGCATTATTCATTTTCCGGTTGCCTCCGTGTTAAAATCTGACAATTACTTTTGCAGATTTAATATTTTTAAATTTAACTTCTTCTGTTTTTTTATCTATTTCAAATTTCAAATTGTTGTCGGTTATACCCAGCAATTTACCGTTGAATTTTTCTCCGACTTGATTTTCAAATTCCAACTCAAAATTTCTGTTTATATGTTTCTTAAATTGTTCAATATATTTTAGCGGTCTATCTATACCGGGAGAAGAAACATCAAGCCTGTATTTGGAAGTAATCAACTCTCCTTCTTCAATAACATTGCCGCAAGCTCTGCTAAGCTCAACACAATCCGAGGTTGTTATTCCCTCTTCCTTATCAATATAAACTTCCACAATAATATTTCTGTCGTTTCCTCTAAAATCCAAATCAATAAAAAGATAACCGAGTTTTTCAACGGTTTCTTTAATTTTTGAAGATATTTCGGATTTATTAATTTTCAAAACTTACCAAATTCGGTTAACAGAAATAAAAAACGCCCACAACGGGGCGAATCAGAATTTTAAATTTACTATTATTTTATATGATTTGCAAGTTAATATGATACCGAAATCTTGTTCGAAAATTCCTTTAAATTATTTATTTCAAATAAGATAAACTATTTCACCAATCCGTTGCCAACAATGCTCAGTTTGTAATATAAACGCAAATCAACTCGTACTTCGTTACTTTTTGCATTACGACCGTATCCGGAAGCTATTCCGCTAAACTGCGGATCGTTTACACCGTTATATAACTCCAAAAACGCTTCAAAAGAATTCCACAAAGAGCGAACCCCGGTTGTAAAAATTGAAGAAGAGGCTTCGGAAGTGCCGCCCCATAAATAGCTGTAATTAACATATCCACCCAATTTATCGCCAATAATATCAACAGAAGCCGAAGAAGAGATTATTCGGGCTTTACGGGGAATTTCGTATGCAAAATTCCAACTGGCAACATTGATAAAATTATAATCATCTTGCGTGGAACCGTCGGGGAGTTTCTGGTCATAATCGTAAAATGTTCCTTGCAAATTTAAATGAAAAACCTTGTATTGAAACTCTGAATGAATTTCATAAGCCAATCTGGTACCACAATCGTTAACGTCGGAATTATATATTTGTCCGTATAACACGGATGCCCCAAAATTTAAATTGAAAGTTTTTACGGGCAAAGAATATACAACTCTAAAATTAAATTGATTTGTTTCCGAATTTGCTTTTTGTAACGGGATTGTATCATCGCTTCCTATACTACCGGAAAAAATGTCGGGGTCGTAACGGCCTCTGTTACTTGAGGAGAGTTGTTGGTTTTTGAAAAACCCGAAATCGAAAGAAAATTGATTTAATTCATATGTCCACGTAGCTCCGTAATCATAATCATCTTGCAACCCCACATAATAAACAATGTTCCCCCAATCGTCAAAAGTTTGCCAGCCAATTCCGAAGGGCACCCAAGTTTGCCCGACTTTAATTGTGTTATTATCAAATTTAAATCCAAAAAAAAGATGCTGCGGTGTTCTCCATCCCTCATAAAACCGATACTGCACCGAAGCAAAAAACTTTTCCCCTATATCCGTTCTTGCCCATATTCTGAAATGGTCGAATTGAAACTCTCCGAATTTTGTTGAAGAACCTTTATCCCAATCTTTGTACATATATTTTCCCATAGCGGTAACACCCAGTTTTTCTTCCTTTGGAATTATATCCATCGGTCTGTGCTGGGCATTAATTGTTTGGGAAATAATTAATAATGCCGCTATTATTAATTTAGTTTTCATTCTTTTCTCCTGCTTTTTTTTCCGGTACAATCTTTTTAATTGAAAAACCCAAATAACCATATACAATTGCCAAGATAGGACTAATTATATTAAAGACCGCATAAGGCAAATAAGTTAACGTTGCAACACCTAATGTTCCCGACATATATGCCCCGCATGTGTTCCAGGGGACAAGAGGCGAGGTAAGTGTGCCAGAATCTTCCAATGTTCTGGATAAATTTTCCGGTGCAAGATTTCGTTTTTCGTATTCCAATTTATACATTCTTCCCGGTAATACAATGGACATATATTGGTCGGATGCTATTACATTTGTACCGAAACAAGTTACTACCGTTGTTGCAATAAGAGAACCTGTGCTGTGAACCATTTTAAGTATCGATTCAACCAAACGCTTTAATAACCCGCTTTCCTCCATAACACCGCCAAACATAAGTGCGGAAAGAATAAGCCAAATAACATCCAACATGCTTTGCATACCCCCACGGTTTACGAGATTATCAAAAACTTCCGTCCCGGTACTTGTGGAAAACCCACCGTACATCGCTTTCCATACACCCGCAACCATTGCCATAGAATGTGAAAGGTCGGAACGATCAACAAACTGCAAAACTTGGTCGGGTTGAAAAATTACTGCAAAAAGACCTCCAGTTAACGCACCTATTAATATAGTGGGAAACGGAGGCATCTTTTTAACCGCTAAAATAAGAACAACAACAACCGGCAAAAGTAAATACCAAGCCGTATGAAAATTGGCATTAATAACATCCAAAGATTCATTAATAGAATCCAAATTCACTGTTGAAGTTGACATAAAACCTATTACCGTAAAAAAGACGAGTGTTATTGCTATGCTCGGAATAGTTGTCCAAAGCATATGACGAATGTGTGTGTATAAATCCGTGCCCGAAACCGCCGGAGATAAATTCGTGGTATCGGATAAAGGGGAAAGTTTATCGCCAAAATAGGAACCACTTATTATTGCCCCAGCAGTCATACCAACGGACATATCCATTCCGTGTGCAATCCCCATCAATCCTACTCCGATTGTACCTACAGTAGTCCACGAACTACCGATACTTGCTGAAATAATTGCCGTAACAATTACTGTTGTAGGGAAAAATATTGACGGACTTAATAATTTTAATCCGTAATAAATCATTGCAGTAACCGTACCGGACATTACCCAAGTGCCTATTAAAGCTCCAACCGCCAAAAGAATAAAAATTGCGGGAAGTGCTTGGTTAATACTTCGGGCAACTCCGTTTTTAAGGTCGTCCCACTTGTGTCCGTTTTTCAAACCTATTACGGCGGCAATTAAACTGGTTAATGTTAATGCTATCTGATTCGGGCCCCACGAAGCATCATCACCAAACAAGTAAACCGCAAGCGAAAGGAGTGCAACTAACGATATTACCGGTATTAAAGCATCCAACATTGAAGGAACTTTGAGAGGATGAGGATTATTTGTCATTTTATTATCTCCATTTGAAAGAATTTAGCTATTAAATATGATATTGTTAATTGAAAATAATAAAACTATTAAATTATTGAAAATCATATTTGCCGATTTTGTTTTAGAATTTAGCACTATCCGAAAATTCTATTATGATTTCTATCATATGTGATTTATTCCTTGTTGAACTTAATAGACTTGTTTCTTAATGTTTTTTTCTTTAACGGGACTACTAATTTATCGTCAGTTTTACAAAACCGAATAAGTATGGTAATTAATTGTATATATTTTTTCACAGAACTTTTCGGTGAAATTATATGCTGAATTGATTCGGAAATACCAAGGTTTTAATTTGTTGGCATATTTTTATCGTCAAAATGAATGAATAAATTACCAAAGCCGAAGATGTCACTTTTTTACGGAATTTTTCCGGCACTTATTTCTATTTTTAATCTCTTAATCCGATAACGGATATCAAAATTAACAGATTCAAAAAGCTCTGTTTCAACAAAACAGTAATTTTTTTTGCCAAAACTTTTATTGAAAAAGAGAAAGGCAAGTAAAAAAGTTAAGAAAGAAATCATTCACTTAAATAACAAATAAGCAATTCTATTTAATTAACGGCAAAGTAAAATTTGGAGTAAATGTTGTTTTTGTAGAATCGTAATTGTTATTCAAAACTTTGTTGATTTCTTTAATATATGTCTCCTTTGAAATTATTCCGGTATATTTATTAACCACACGGCCCTTTTTATCCAAAATAAACGACGTAGGTATTGAATGAATTCCTCCGAATTGATTTATTACCATTGCATCTCCGCGAACAACAGGATAATTAATTTTGTACGACTTAATAAAAGGCAAAACCTCGGCAGCCGTTGCCCCGCCTTGTGTTAATGCATCGAGGGAAACACCTACTATCTCAAAATCTTTATCTTTAAATTCATGTTTTAACATAATTAAATCCGGTATTCCTTTACGACAAGGGACACACCATGTCGCCCAAAAATCTACAAGAACAACTTTGCCTTGTAAATCGGAAAGTTTCAAAACATCTTCTGCGGATTGTTTATAATTAGGCGGATAGGGCCCTTGTTTCTCTTCGTCCCACGAATTATTAACAATAAAAAGAATTCCTACAATAATAAAAAATAGAATTGTATAAATTCTGCTTCTTTGTTTTTTATCCAAACCGAAAATCTTCTTTTCTTCAACTGTTTTTGCCTTGCCTATTTTTCTTTTTTTCTGGCTCATCCAAACTCCGGTAAATTATTTTTTTTCTAACATTTCGTTCAATTCTTTAACAAATTTCTCCACATCTTTATCTCCGAAACCTTTTTCTTTGGCAGCATCTTCCAACGAGCCCCAAATCGGCTCACCGCATCTTAAACAACGTATTCCTTCAATACGTAAATAAGAAACCGCCTCCGGTAAAATTTTCACTAAATCTTCAATTTCAATATCTTTAGTTATCTTCATTTTTAATTTCCTTCTTTTTCCTTTTGCTTGGGAATGAAAGCAAAAAACCTATTAACCCGCCGTAAACCGTAGAAATATAAGGATTACTTGATATTGCACATGTACCGCTGTAGCAACCGATGTAATAGTAGTAGACATATCCTAATAATGCACCGGCAATAACAGGCAAGCCTCTTTTTAATAACAGTATTTTGGTTTTTGTTGTCATCCGTATTACAAAAAAAGTTTTAAATTCGATGTTTCAATATAACAAAAGTTTCATTCATCTTGCTCTTGGAAAGGCTATTTAATAGATTTGTAGTTCCGATAAATTAGAATGGAGAAAGATAATGACAGACTATAAAAAGCATTTATACATGATTGTTTATCCGATTAATGCCCTTGTTGCCTCACAATTGGAACCGGAACAGTTCGGCGAACATTATACAATCGGTGGTTCAAAACATTATAGCGGTAAAGTGATTTTTACGGAAATAGACATAAATTTCCGAAGTGATTGCTGTGAAATCGGAAAATATCTTGAAATGACAGTTGCCCACGAAGACGGTTCACCTAAAAAAACAAAATTTATAAAATCTTACGGTGTGCTTGAGCAAATTGATATTGATGCTATCCAAAAATTATTTCTCTGTACAAGTAACGGTAAGGTGCTTCCCATTGATGCAGCTGAATACACCGCCGTTAACGAGCCGGGTCTGATAAGAACCTATCAGGAAATTACACCTTTGGAAAATCTTGTTCTTTCAACTTTGGATCAACGTGCTTTTGGTAAATACATTACAACCGAAACAAAATCCAAAGGAGCTCCGAAAATATGTTTTACTCAAATTGAGTTTAACATTGAACATTTTTTGGAAATGAATAAATTAAAAGAGATTTTCAGTATAGATTTACCACGCGTTAATCCGTACAGAATGTATGATTGTATTCAAGAACTTAAAACCATTCCGGGCAAAAAGACTAAAACCGTCGGACTCGGATCTTTATTACGTGATTTATCATATAAATACCTTCGTCACGGTTTTTGGTTTTTTGAAAGGGATAAATATAAATTTTTCCCAATGCCCTCAGAAACCGATTTGGAAAATAAATATTATTATTGGTGGAAACACGTTAGATAATAATTTTACATAATTAAAGAATATTCATAAAGAAGGGAAAGACTTTTTGACTTTCCCTTTTTTATTTATTTACACTTCTTTTATAAAATTTGATATTTTAGCAAATAAAAAATAAAGAAGTGGTATTATGACAGTTTTATTTTCAAAAAAATGCGAAATAGGTTTGCAATCCGTTCTATATCTTTCCACAGAAGAGGAAGGAATACTTTTTAACGCTTTGCAAGTTGCAAAAAAAGTTAAACAACCTAAGGAGTTTGTTTCCAAAGTATTACAAATTTTAACAAAATCCGGAATTGTCGGTTCAAAAAAGGGGAAAAACGGAGGTTTTTTTCTTGCTAAACCTGCCGAAAAAATAAAATTATTGGATATTGTTGAAGCTATAGACGGAACGGAAGTTTTCAATAAATGTATACTCGGATTTCCGGAATGCAGCGATGAACACCCTTGTCCGGTACATAACAAATGGCATAAAATAAAAGACGAACTGAAAGAAATGCTCAACAGTGAAACTTTATACGACATCAAAGCACAAACATTCGATAAACTATTAACTCTTCAATCCAAATAAAGCGATGAATGACAAAGGTATTCAAACCATACGATTTTCGGTCCAACTTTTTTTTGTGGGCTTAACCGTTTGGATAGGAATAGAATTTCATTATTTTATTGTTTGGCTCGAAAACGGCGGTACAACAGAGTTTTTTCAACGTCCACCGGGGGTTGAAAGTTTCTTGCCAATTAGTTCTCTAATGAGTTTACTTCTATTCTTAAAAACCGGTGAAATTCATCCGGTGCATCCTGCAGGTCTTTTTATTTTTATTGCCATCCTTGTTGTTTCTATTATTTTCGGAAAATCTTTTTGTAGTTGGATTTGTCCCATAGGATTTATTTCCGAAATGATTGGAGATTTCGGAGAAAAAATTCAGAAAAAACTTTTCGGAAAAGTTCTAACCCTTCCTAAATTTTTAGACTATCCCTTAAGAGGAATAAAATATTTTGTAATGTTCTTTTTTGTTTATGCCGTAATAGGAATGTCGGCAATAGCATTAAAATCTTTTTTAGATGCCCCGTATAATATTGTTGCCGATATAAAGATGTATTATTTTTTTGCCGAAATTAGTCGTTTTTCTCTTATTGCAATAGGAATATTTTTTCTGCTTTCAATTGTAATCAGAAATTTTTGGTGCAGATATCTTTGTCCTTACGGGGCGTTACTCGGTGTTATTTCTTTCCTCGGGTTTTTCAAAATAAAACGAAACATTAGTACTTGCACAGATTGTAAAGCATGTACCGTGGTTTGCCCTTCGCAAATAAAAGTACATAAAACAAAAACCGTTTATTCGGACGAGTGTGTTTCTTGCATGAAATGTATTGATGCTTGCCCTGTACCGAATACTTTGGAACTAAAAGCAGTAATAGGAAAAAAGAAATTTGATAAAAAACTTGTCGGAATAGTAATTTTAATAATTTATTTTTCAATTTTAGGAATTGGTGTGTTAACACATCATTGGCAAAACAATGTAAGCAAAGAAAAATATTTAAAATTATATCCCGACAGAAATTCTTTTGATCATTTAAAATAAAAGAGACTTATTTTCGTTTGGGATTATCAGTCCATGTTTTAAGTGCTTTTAATAAATCCTGCATTGCTTCCAACATAAATTCTCGTTTTTCTTCGGCAATTTTGGAAAGAATTTCTTCATGTAGTTTAATATGATTTTCGTTTACCAATTTCAAAAAAGGAATACTGCTTTCTGTTAAATAAACTATTATATTGCGTTTGTCCTTAGGATCAACTTTTCGTTCGATATATTTCTTTTCTTCTAACGACGTAAGTATATGTGTAATTCTACCCGGAGTTAAATTCATTTGAATTGCTATTCGTTTAATAGACATACTCGGACGATTTTTAAAAAGCCGTAAACATCTAAATTCAGCCGGAGTTAAATCATATTTTGCAGCAAAAAATTGTTCTTTGTTTGTACATGTTTTACCTAATTCACATGTTAATCGTGCCATTAATTCTGCAGGGCTCTCAAATTCCTTCGGTCTAATATCCATATTTTTTTCCTCATAATTTGTTTTATGTACAAAAATAAATCAAATATAAAAATTAGGCAAGTACTTTTATAATTATAAAATATTTTATGGTTAATAAACTCTAAAATGTTATTTATATTTTGAATTATCTTTTTTAATTCTATTCAATAAACTTAATATTTAATATGAATATTGAAGAAACCAAAATAGACGGACTGCTTGTTATCAGTCCCGATGTTTTTACCGATAAGAGAGGGTATTTTTTCGAATCGTTTACCGTTAGCAAATATAAAACAATTACCGAAAAATATACTTTTGTTCAAGATAACCTTTCCAAATCTAAATACGGAACAATCAGGGGGTTACATTATCAAACAGGTAATTTTGCTCAGGGAAAATTGGTTTATGTTATCTACGGCAAAGTTTTGGATGTAGCGGTAGATATACGATTCGGGTCTCCTACTTTCGGTAAATATTTTGCAATTGAACTTTCGGAAGAAAATAAAAAACAATTATGGATTCCTCCCGGATTTGCACACGGATTTTCCGTTCTTTCCGAAGAAGTAATTTTTATTTATAAATGCACCGCTTTGTATAACAAAAAGAGTGAACGTTCAATAATTTATAATGACCCGCAACTAAATATTAATTGGAGAGTAAAAGAACCGATTGTTTCAGAAAAAGATTTGTCAGCAAAATCTTTTTCCGAAATTGAAAAAGATTTTATTTACGGGGAATAATTTTTTTATGGGCAAAATATTAATAATCGGAGATTCCGTACTCGATAAAATTTATTATAACGGAAAGTTAACTATACGCCCCGGCGGAATTTATCATACGGTTAATACTTTTATCAATCTTGCGGAAGCCGAAGATGAGTTTTATTTGTTAACGCATTATTCCGAAAAATCTTTTAAATATTTCGAAAAACTATACTCAAAAACAAATTTAACTTTTGCGGAAATTATTCCTGAAATCCCAATCGTTTCGTTACAAGTTTACGATAATAAGGAACGCGAAGAAAAATATGCCGGTAAAATAACCCCTCTTTCAATTCCTTCTAAGGTTTTTTCAATTGATTACGATTTTATTTTAATTAATATGATTACCGGCTTTGACATTTTACCGGAAGATTTAGAGAAACTTAAACGGAAAACAAAAGCCGAAGTATATTTTGATCTGCATACTTTTTCCAGAGGAATTGACGATAGCGGCAACCGAAAATTCAGAATAATTCCTTCCGTTGAAAATTGGCTAAAAAACATAGACATTCTACAACTTAATCAAAACGAAATTAAAACATTGTGGGGGATCAATTCAGAAAAAGAAAATATTGAAAAACTTTATAAACAGAATGTTGATAAAGTAATTATCACCAAAGGGGCAAAAGGCGTTTCGTGTTATTACAAAACAACGGGGAAAAATATAGCGGCAAAAAAAGTAGCGGCAATAAACTCAGTCGGTTGCGGAGATTCGTTTGGTGCGGCTTTTATTTATGCATATTCCAAAAATAAAAATTTATTTTCCGCTGCAAATTTTGCTAATTTTGTTGCGGGAATAATTACAACTTATGCTTCAGAAAAAAAATACATGAATTTGAAAAATGATATTGCAAAAAAATATAATTAAAAAAAGGATATTATTACTCGGCTCAAACGGAATGTTAGGACAGGGGTTAACATCCCGCTTTATGTTTAACCGCGAAGTTGAATTAATGACCGCATCGTTCGAAGAGAAATCTTATTTCGAAAATGTTGCCTATTCACAAGTTAACATATCTTCGGCTAAAGAAGTTAGAACTTTAATAAAAACATTTTGTCCCGATGTAATAATTAACGCTGCCGCTTATACTAATGTTGACGGCTGCGAAACAGAAAAAGAACTTTCATGGGCTATTAATGTAATCGGGGTTGAAAATATTGTTAAATACGGGAGAACTTGCCAATCCCATTTAATTCATATTTCTTCCGATTATATTTTTGACGGACAAAACGGACCCTATTCCGAAGATGAACTTCCCAATCCTATTAACCAATACGGAAAGGAAAAACTTGCGGCTGAAAATGTTATTAAAGCTGGCAGAATAAAATATACGATAATTAGAACTAATGTACTTTACGGAGCTACCCAATTCGGACGTCCGGATTTTGTTAAATGGGTTTACACTTCACTGAAAGAAAAAAAGAAAATAAGAATTGTAAAAGATCAGATTAATAATCCCACATACATTGACGATTTAACATATGCTGTTGAAAAAATAATAGCAAACAAGAAAGAAGGAATTTATAATATAGGAGGAGCCGAATTACTTTCCCGCCTCGATTTTACTTACAAAATTGCCGAATATTTTAATCTTGACAAATCTTTAATAACTCCAATAGTTACCGCCGATTTGCACCAACGGGCAAAACGACCTCTTAATTCCGGATTAATTAATTTGAAGGCGGAAACGGAATTAAACTATCATCCGCTTTCTATAGATAAAACACTTTTTTTAATGAAAAGAGGATTAGTCGGTGAAAAATAAATTTCAAAAATATAAAGGTTTCATCTTCGATATGGATGGAACGATATACCTTGAAAATAAAATGATTGAAGGTGCGGCAGAAACATTAAATTATTTGCTGAAAAAAAAGAAACATATTTTATTTGTAACAAATAAAACCACACAAAACAAAAATGAATATTCCGATTTTCTCAATTCAAACAATGTTCATATTTTACCCGAACAAATTATAACAGCGGCAGATACCTGCACAAATTATCTTGCAAAAGAAAAAAAAGGAAAATTCTTTTATGCAATAGGGGAACAAGTATTTATTTCGCAAATACAGAATGCCGGGCTTACTTTCACCGAAAATCCGCAAAAAGCCGAAATATTATTAGTTACTTTAGATAGAAACTATTCAAAATTTAAATTTGAAATTGCAAAAAAAACATTAGAAAACAATGCGGAGTTTTTTGCCGCAAATATTGACAACACTTGCCCTGTAATAAGAGGAGAAATAATAGACGCGGGAATTGTTATTTCCGAGTTGGAAGTTGCCACGGGGAAAAAACTACAAAACCATTTCGGGAAACCGTCAAAGTTTATGATTTCCGAAATTAAAAAGCGTTTAATTTATAACCCCGAAGAATATATATTAATCGGTGACAGATTGGAAACCGATATTTTTATGGGAAATAACATAGGGATGGATACTGCATTAGTTAAAAGTGGAGTCTCAAATAAACTTGCAAACTCCACTTTCCAATCAACTTTTACCATTAACTCCATACAAGAAATATTAAACGGAAAGTAATACAACTGCAGTCAGAAAAACCACAATAATCGCGGCTATTAATGACCCGATAATTAAATTCTGTTTAGCTTGTCGTTTCTTAAATTGTCTGCTCTCCTCAAGGGAGTTCTCTTTTACAAAATCCCCCTTTCCCGGAGTCCAATTTGTATGCAGTAAATTATTGATGTTTCCCAACTTAGAATTCTTCATTTTCCTCTTTTTTTATTTTAAAGTTACCCTTATTTACAAGTAGTATCAAGATGTTGTGCTTTATATCACAATTATTTTATTAATGTCTCGGCAATATCTTTATGAACCATAAAACTTAACATCTTTAGCTTTACATAATCTTCTTGATAAAAATAATACCCTTTATTTTTCCCGTTTCGCGACCCCGAGCCCGAATCTTTTATTAAATACCAATCTTTACCGTCTTTTTCTAAAAATCCGACAATATGAATTCCATGGTCATCGGCTGTTGTTCCGTTTGCAATTCTAAATTCGCGAGAATATTGATTAATATATTCAGCGGGAATATCAAAGGAGGGAACAATAGCGGCTTCTGCCGACGACGAATATCCGGCTTCCGTAACATCTCCTCCGATTGCGACCGAATAACCGTTTCTTACCGCTTTTTTAATTCCGCTTATAAATTTATTTAACGGTATGTTATAGTAATTTTTACTGTGCCACCAATTATCCGGCACATCAAATTCAACTTTTTGATAAAACGGATATTTTATTGTGGAAACAAATTCTACATAATCATCCATATTAAGATTAACCACCTTTTTAAAAAACTCTTTAGGTGTATAAATTTTACCTTCATATTTAAACTTTTTCGGAGGTGTTCCCAGATAATGATTTAAGATAGATTTTATTGTTTCAAGTACGGTTTTTTCATTCCAAGCATTACTTTCTTTTACGGAATTGAGATATGTTTTCATTTCATTGTAAAGTTTACGATGGTCATGATTTGGTTGTCCGGGCAATAATCCGTTATATGCCTCTTCTGTTACAACACCGTGTTTTAGCCAATTTCTTTTTACGGCTTCGCCTTCGGAACCTTCAGCAAACAACGACTTTCCTCTTGTTCTTACATACTCTCTTGCTTTTTCCACGTACTCCCAGTAAGCCGTATGAACTTCGGAAAGTTTAATTTTTTTACCGTGAATACGATATATTTCCGATTCGAAATAGGATGTTGTGGAAAAATCCCAGCACATCCCGGTAATTCCTTGCGAAATAGGTGCATTATGCCAAAATGTTTTATATTCTTTTATTGAATTGGGAATATCTATTCCGTCAAAATTCATTTTATAGGTTTTCTTTTTCGCTTTTTCCTTAGTATTAAAAGCATTCAAATCCTTAATCGTCTTTTCAAGAAAATTGTTTTTATACTCTATATATTTCCCTTTGTTTTTTGATTGAGAATAAACGTAAGACGAAATTAACAACAGAAATAATAAACCAAACGTATATTTTTTCATAAAATTCTCCTATTCGTAAAATTGTTTTTAAAATATATGAAAGCATTTTAAAAAAACAAAAATAATAACATCTTACTTTATACCCTCTGAAATAACATCTAATATTTTTCTAAATAAAATGAATGGGTTATTAAATAATAACAAGCAATGATATTATATATTATTGCGGAACTTGGTCTTGTTTTAATTTTGAATTTCAGTTTAAATTATCATAATATCATGCCTACAGTACCCTCAAACAGGAGGTTTACGATTTGTTCAAAATTCATTAATTCGAGGTCTGTTTTTTAACAATATCTTTTTGTATAATCCTCTCCATTTGTTTTGTATCTAATTCAAATCGATAACATACCCTTGCTCTTTCATTTTCTTGTCGTATTTTTTAATAAATTCTCTGATTTTTTCAACGGGTACTACGCGGCTAACTCCGTATTTAAGAAAATTAATTTGTTCAACCGTCATTTTACCTTCGTAACTTTCTCCTAATATAAAATTTTCATTTGCCGATGTTTTATTGGGAGTTAACACATAATTACGTTCGGCAGGAACCGCAGAAACAATTCCTACAATTTCAAAATTAGGAACGCTTCCTCGTATTGCTAAAATTAATCCGCCGCTTGCACCTCTGTTTATTACCGCATCAATAAAAAAAGCTCCTTCCCCGTCAAAATCGGGGTTGCTAACTATTGCATGTGTTACCATTTTATTGTGAACCGGAAAGCCGAAAATATATACAAAACTCCCCCACTTCAACTCTTTGGCATTCCCTAATTTATACATCAAAGGATGAAACTCTATCGGGGTAACGTGCCTAAAAGAATTGCCTACAATTGCAATATCGTTTTTATCATCTTTGGCAATAATTCTCAACAATCCCCCTCCCGGCAAATCCGAATAGATTTTTTGGCGTTCTTTAATTAATACGGATTCGATAAATTTGGTTTCTATTCCGTTATTTGAAAAATAGTTTACAATTGTATCGGGATAACTTATAATATGAGCGGCAGTTAATAATGCAACTTTGGTGGAAGAAACACTTATTATTGTTGCCGTACCGGAAGAAGTTTGACTAATTGTGCTAACGGCAAGTGCTTTTTCCAGTAATCCCTTTTGTCCTAGTTCTTTGTTTGTAATTTCTCCTTTCGGAAAGGAATAAACTTTATAAAATGTAAGGTTATTAATCAGTTTTATGCTCTCACTTATTTCTTCCAACTTGTTGCCAACCTCTTTGTTTGGGAAATACCATATATATCCCTCCGGTAATTTTTCTTTTTTATTTTCAACCGTGGAAGATGAAGAACACGAAAACAAAAACATAAAAGAGAATAGAACAATTAAAGACACAGATTTCATTTTATCCTCATTTTTATTGTATTTTTAATTATAGCATATTTTTTTATTAATAAAAAGAATAATATTATAAACTAATTATTTCAACATGGGAAAAAAAATTGTTATCACGGATTCCGGTTTGGGAGGCCTTTCCGTTCTGGGAAAGTTGGAATACAAACTAAAATCAAATCCAATATTTGAAAAAGCGGAATTGATTTTTTTTAATTCTCTTTACAGCAGCGATTACGGATATAATTCAATAAAAAATATGGCGGAAAAGGCTACCGTATTTAATAATGCATTAAATACCATTTATCAAAATTATAATCCGGATTTAATTTTAATTGCTTGCAATACTCTTTCTGTTGTTTATCCATTTACAAAATTTGCAAAAAATCCCAAAACAGAAGTTAAAGGAATTGTTGAAAGCGGAGTTTCTCTCTTTCTAGAAAACTTAAAAAGCGATACCGATTCAAAAATAATTTTATTCGGAACTCCTACTACAATTAATTCCGGTATTTATCCTAAGCAATTAAGTTCAGAAAAAATTGAGCAAAAGAGAATAATTTCGCAGGCTTGCCCATATTTGGAAACGGAAATACAAAACAATCCAACCGGAGAGAAAACAGAACAACAAATTGAAAAGTTTGTTAAAGAGGGAATTAAAAAAAGCGGAAAAAATTTCAGCAATCTTTTTGCCGGATTATGTTGTACGCATTACGGATACAGCGAAGATGTTTTTTATAACATTCTTTCAAAAAATTTCAACGGTAATATTAAAATTTTAAACCCTAATAATTCCATATTAGATTTTTTATTTGACCAGGAGGTCAAACAATATTCCATATGTGATACGAAAGTAACCGTTGTTTCACAAGTAAAAATAAAACGGAACGAAATAAATTCCCTCGGGAAAATTTTATCGGAGACAGCTGACAAAACAGCGTACGCTTTAGAAAAATATCTTCTAACAAAAAATCTTTTCGGGAAAGAATAATATGCCAAGAACCAAACAGCTCGATTTTTGCAGAATAAAAAAAATATTCGATAAAGGTTACGGATTTTTAACTTCTTTGTATCACGATGAAAATATATTTTTCCATTTTTCAAAAATCAAAGATTTTGAAAAACGACAATTATTAAACAATATGAAACGCGGCGAAGTTTTAATATACTATACCTCCAAAACAAGCAACGGAAAAAGGCAAGTTGATAACGTTTGGCTTAATTTAGCCGAGGTACCACAAAGTTTGCTCCCCGATTTTATAACCCGTTTAATTGTTGAACTTAACAACGGAACAATAAATTTATTCGAGATAATTGCCGTTTTTAATCAATTAAGAAAACTGAATAAAATATCGAAAGAAAATTTTAAAAAAATAATTTCATCAAAAAGGATTTCAGAAAATCCCTCGGTATTACTTAAAATTATTGACGAAAAAGAGATTGATATTTCGGAAAAGTTAAAAAAAACAATTTACGCATTGGAACATTCCGAAATCGGTTTCTTCAAATTTCAAAAAGAATTAAATAACATTCTTTAGCACTATCCGTTTTTATACAATAATTCTAATTGAATTTTGTCAAATAATAATATAAGTTCATTAAATACTAATTTTATTTTTTCACTTCTATATTATTATGTATGTTAGTATATCTAATTAAAAACAAATAAGGGATATCATGAAAAAAACAACATTACTAATCTTTGCATTATTTATTGCTTCAACTGCATTTGCTCAAAAAGGAGCAATGAAAATTGAACCATCATTAGTACTAACAACCTCTTACACCGGTACCGGAATGGGTTTTGGTGGAAACGGAACTTTCTTTTACGGAATTAACAAGAATATTGATTTAACAGCTACTTTAGGTTATTTGCATTGGAGTTACGATGCAATTGACGGAAGTCGTTCATCAGTTCCCTTGTTATTCGGAGCAAGATATTCTTTTGTTACCAATGGTGCTCTTACTCCTTATGCCTCTGCGGAAATAGGAATTCATTTTATTAATGATTCATATGAAATACCAGGCATTGCAGGATGGACAGCTGCTCAAACAATCTCGGCAAGCAGTACTGAATTCGGTATAGGCCTTGGAGGCGGTGCTTACTATAACCTCGGAAATATTATTCTTGACGGCAATTTACAGTTTAATTCAATTGACGGAAGCATTTTCTCTTTTGAAATAGGTGCTCTTTTTGCTCTTTAAGATTATTTAATCTGAAATAAAATTATATGCAGGCTGTTCTTTTTTGAACAGCCTTTTTTATTAATCAATTTCAACTTTACTTTTAATTAATGCCGGCTCTATCTCTTCCGGCGCAATCTCTTTCCCTGTCCAGAACCTATATAACCACACCTTTATATCATTTAGCGTTAAAATAAATACAGGGAAAAACAGAAGTATAAATCCGGTTCCGAAAAGCACGCCGTAAGCTAACGAAATAGCCATCGGTATTAAAAATTGTGCTTGAAAACTTGTTTCCAAAATAATAGGATAAAGGCCCAAAACCGTTGTAATTGTTGTAAGCAATATTGCTCTGAACCTGGAAATACCGGCTTTAAATACAGCGTTTTCAACTTTACTCCCTTCAATAATAAGTTGATTATATTTAGAAAGGAAAACAACAGCATCATTAATAACCACCCCTGAAAGGGCAACCATTCCCCAGGCGGAAAGCATGGAAATAGGATGCCCGTGAATTCCGTGTCCCCATGCGGCTCCGAGTAGCGACAGAGGAATCATCAAAATAATTATTATCATATGACTAATGGACTTGAAGTGAAGTATAAGTATCAACATAATAAGCAAAAACGCTACGGAAAAAAGTGTTTGTATCTGTAACATTGATTCCGAACTATCTTTTGCTTGGCCTTGATATACTACGTTTACACCCGGATAATGTTGTTTAATTTTCGGAATTATTTCGGTTTTAATATACTCCAATATTGGCGGAACAGATGCATACGGATCGAACAGGTCGGCATCAATTCTTGCCTCCCGAGCCCCGTTATATCTTTTAATGTTTACCGGACTTCGTTCAACTGTGTAGGTTACCAATTCACTTAAAGGATATTCTCCGTTTTGTGTTTTAATCTTCATATTTTCCAGTTGACCTATATTAACTCTATCCTCTTTCGGAAAACGTACCCAAACACGGATTTCATCTTTGCCTTGTTGTAATCTTTGAACTTGACCGCCATAAAAAGCTTGACGTACTTGTTTTGCAATTTCCGCTTGAGTAAGCCCTAAAAAGTATGCTTCGGGTTTAAGTTTAAGTTGTATTTCTTGTTTTCCGAGTGAACTTTTTTCGTTTACGTTATCAAGCTCAGGCATATTTCGCAAATCGGCAAGTAACATTTGTTTTGCTTGTTCAAGCTCCTTAAGATTTCTGTCCAAAAGAGAAATTGCAACGGGACTTCCCCACCTGTTACGTCCTCCTACACTAAATTTTCGGGCTTCGTGAATTTCTCCTATTTTATCTCTTACACGTGCGGCAATATCAAAAGTAGTTATCGGTGCTCCCTCCATATCTCTCATTAACACCGAAACATTTCCTGCATGTGCGCCTATTTCTTCGCCGTTAAAAGCATTACCTACCGTTCGAAAAGTAAATGTAATAAAATCGTTGGTATCGGCAAATTCTTCTTTTAAATCGTCATTTACTTCCCAAATTTTTCTATCAAATTCTTTAAGATATTCTTCGGTTTGTTTTTCTCCGGCACCTGGTGTAAAAGCCACATTCACATTAAACATATCGAAAGCTACGGTTGGAAAAAACGTTGTTTTTATTATTGTACCTTTAATCATTCCTATTGTTAATAATATTAATGCTATAGGAATTGTTATTACAATCCAACGCCATTTAATAATTGTTGTAAGAATTTTTTTGTAAAGCAGATCTCTTAAAAAATAAATAACCCTATCTAATTTATATCTTAAACCTGCCGAATTGCGGGAATTGTTATTTCTTAATATATGTGGGTTGCCAAGATGTGCGGGCAACACCAACAACGCCTCCAATAAAGAAAAACTTAAACTGGCAATAACAATAAAAGCCATCTCATATAAAATTTCCATTTTCCCTTCTAAAAAAAGGAGCGGAGCAAATGCAACAATTGTAGTTGTAACCGAAGTTAGTACGGCAGGATAAACCTCCAGGGCTCCGTCAATTGCAGCACGTTTGGGAGATTTCCCCATTTCGAAATGAGCAAAAATATTTTCCGCAATTACAATTCCGTCATCCACTAAAATTCCCACCACTAAAATCATTCCGAAAAGAGAAATCATATTAATGGTTATGCCGTAAAGATTTGCCACTATAAACATGGCAAGAAACGCCGAAGGAATTCCCCATGCAACCCATAAAGAGAGACGAAAACTTAAAAAGAATGCCAAACTGATAATAACCAATAATAATCCCATACCCCCATTATTATAAAGTAATTCCAATCTGCTGTTTAACAACGAATTAAAATCGAAAGTAACGGCAAGTTGAACATCATTGTGTTCGGAATTAAATTTTTCGACGTAAGAGTTTAGATAATCTGAAATTTCTTGTAAATCTTCGTTGCCTAATTTTTCAATCGAAAAGAAAACGGCT
Source organism: uncultured Melioribacteraceae bacterium (assembly GCA_964617555.1). Lineage (GTDB taxonomy): Bacteria > Bacteroidota > Ignavibacteria > Ignavibacteriales > Melioribacteraceae > 1-14-2-50-31-20. Next base: position 49,946 of record CAZTYP010000050.1, read on the forward strand.
TGTTTCCCGTTCATAGTTGCACTGCTGGAAACATCTTCAAACTTCTGTTTTACTTTTGCAATATCACGTATTCGCAAATAACTGCCGTCTTTGTTTGCCCGCAAAATAATATCGCCTATTACATTAGGATCAACACTTCTGTTACGTGAACGAATTAAAATTTCTTCTTTATCCGATTTGATTTGCCCTGCCGAAACATCTTTATTGTTTGCGGCAATGGCTGCCGCAATATAATCGAACGTAAGGTTATATCGCAACAAATTTTCTTCGGGAACTTCAACGGATATTTCCAAAGCCGGATATCCATTAATTGTAACTTTGGAAATAATATTGGAATTAAGGAAATCGTCTTCTATTATTTGTGCATATTTTTTAAGTGTTTGTAGTTCAACGTTTCCTGAAAGTCCCATGTATGCGGCTTGCGTTCGGCTACGTCTTTTGAATACAATAGGTTTTTCGGCATCTACGGGAAACGAACTAATACCGTCAACAGCATTCTTTACTTCCATTAAGGTTTCGTCCAAATCAAATTCACCCGTAGTTTCAACCGTAACACTCGAAAAGTTTTCCGAAGAAGTGGAGGTAATCTCTTTAATACCGACAATACCGCGTAAGGCTTGCTCAATTCGTGTTGTTACACCTTCTTCCATCTCTTTGGGAGATGCCCCTGGATATGCAACGGTTATTTGAATTATTCTGGATTTTATTTCGGGGAAAAACGCTCGCTTCATATGGAAAAGGCTTATTACCCCTAACAATAAAATAAGAGCAATAACTATGTTTGCGTAAAAAGGGTATTTTACAAAAGTGGTTAATATTTTTTTCATGTTTTCTAGATTGAATTTTTAATTAATCGTTATCCTATTTGTTGCCTAAAATTTTTACTTTTGTGTTTTCCGTAGCATTCACAAGGGGTTCGGCAACCACATATAACCCTTTTTTAAGCCCGTTAAAAAAAAGTTTGTCTTTAATTATTTTTACAATGTTTATCTCTTCCTTTTCAAGCAATCCGTTTTTAACAACAAAAACCATATTACCGTTAAAAACCGCATTACGCGGAATTTCCATAACGTTTTTTAATCTAATTCCTGTAAATTGGGCAGAAAGATATTCTCCTTTATACAAAGGGTTTTGCGGTGTTGATTTTAAAGCGACATAGATATTTATTGATTGTGTGGCCGGGTTAATGTTTTGAGATTTTCTTATTACGCGGCCTGTCCATCTTTGATTTTCCCCTTCGTCAAAAACCTTAACCTTTTTACCTATTCTAATCCATTTAGCATCTTCAATAACTACCGGAGTTTCCAATTCCAAATTAAGTGTGTTAATAATTTTACCCAGTTTTGCTCCCGGGTTTGCAACCGTGCCTTCTTCAAAATAAACTTCGGTTATTGTTCCCGTAAACGGGGCGTAAATTTTATATGATCTGAAATTTGCTTCTGCGGATTTAATTGAATAATAGTTTGTTAAAATATTTCTACTTGCCATAAATATTCTTTCTTGGGTAGAATTTATTTCGGGCAAATCAGGCAAATTTTTATCGATATTTATTTTGTTAAGGAACTGATTCCATTCGTTATAATCGGAGGGTAATGTTTCCCTAAGATCCGGTAACATTCCCGCAACGGCATTAAGGAAAGAGCTTTTCCGCGATTTCATATTATAAAGTTCAATGGAATCGTCAAACTTAACAATCAAATCCCCTTTATTAAAAACTTCTCCCACTTTAAATTGAACATCGCCTCTTAAAATTTTTCCTCTAACTTCCGAAATAAGGGTAATTTCTTTTTGAGACGTTACACGTCCCATTGCTTCTATGCTAACGGATTTATTTTCATATTCAACTTTTTCCGCTTTTACATATTTAATAATCTCTTTTATCGGCTTTTTGTCGGGATTTTTTTTAAACGACCCCAACCATTTCATCGAAAAGAAGGAAAAAACAACAATTGCAATTCCCGAAATAATTATAATCAGTTTCCTTTTATCCATTAGTGTTATTCCTAAAAAAATTATTTAATCTATTTTTTGACGTTAAAACATATTAAAAGTTACAGATTTTTTTATTAATCTTTAATAATAAAGCTCATAAAGTATTGTTATTAAAATTACATCCGTTTAAAACGGATTTTAATATTATTCAAAAAAACAAAGTTAAAAGGTTATAAGAAGCAAGTTTTTTTATAACAGAAATTATGCAGAGTCAATGAAACCACCGAACAAAAAAAACATAGAAACGGGGTTTTCATATATTAGGGAACTCCTCTTTCATAATTTTGCAAAAAAAACGGCTTTTCGAATTTACAAATCAGAAAAACCGTTAAAACTTACATAAAAGATATGATTACTAAAATAGAAAACTAAAACCAACATTTACGGTTTCAAAAGTAAGCGGGGCTTCATTTCCGTCCATATTAAAAGGCCAGTTCATGTTTTCTTGACGAATCAAATAATAACCGTATAAATAGCCAGCTTTCAAGAGGAAGTTAAATATTCCGCCTAATACGGGCGAGTTATCAACAAGTTGATCGGCAAAGTAACTTAATGCGTTATATCCTATTTGCGAAACAAGAAAACTTCCGGACCAATACCAAAAAAGATGGCGACGATAAACAACAGAGGTTTCGTAATAAGCATTAACTTGAAATCTTGAAAAAAGTTCGGTTTTTAAACCGAATGAAGATTTATCTCCGAAGCGAAAAGTACCCAAATAATCATTTAACACAGTGCGGTCGCCTAGTGAAAGACCGGTAGAATCATAGCCGGCAAGTTTTGTCCAAACAAAACTTTGAGAAACATAAGGCACTATTGCAAAAAATGACCCGCCGATACCGTAGCCGTCGCGCGTACCTATTCCGAATCGGTAAATTTCGGTTCCTATTTTACCCGTGTTATCCTGAAAATTTTGAGCGGTAGAAGAAAGGTAAGAACCGAAAGTAAATCTTTCGGATAAATCTATTAAAGCTCCCTTGAAGTTTTTTTGTTCACTCATTCCTAACCGCAAATCCCAATTTCCTATGTTCCCGAACTCTCCTACAACTTTTTTGTTTTTTGGAATTCCGTATCCGTAATTTATTTCAACCATTGGACGCGAATGAAAAATAAAATCCATTACGTTTTCGTCAACATAAACGGAATAATAATTTTCATCTTCTTGTGCAAAAAGGAAAGATGAAAAAAGTATTAAAATTAAACCGAGTATTTTTTTCATAGTTTTATTTCTCCCCTTTTTGAATTGCCGTAATAAGTGTTTCGTATAAAAGTTTATTTTTAACCGGTTTAGTTAAAAAGTAGCTAACACCGGCGTTATAGGCTTCCGTTCTGTCGTACCGATAAGCATATGCGGTATAAGCAACAATAGGTATATGTTTGTATGCATCGTTTTGTTTAATCTCTTTAGTCAGTTGTAATCCGTCTTTGCTGCCACGCAATGCAATATCCATCAATATTACGTTGGTATCTTTTTCTTTAAGGGCGGAATAAAAGGTTTCTGCGGAATTACAAACCGACACATCAAAATGATGGCCTAAATATATTTGTAACAGTCGTTGTGTATCTTCATCGTCTTCAACAACGATAACATTGAATTTTTTATTTTCCGTTTCCAAGGTTATATGTAATCTTTATTATTAAACATGCGTAAAAATACAATATTAATAATAAATATTAAACATTTATTGGGTGTAAAAAAAGATATCCGCAATATTGCTTTATTCAATAAACAGTAGGTGTAAAAAAGTTACCAATTATATAATTGTAAGTATTTCTTCTTTTGTTTTACGGTGTATGTTCGGAACAAGAGTGTTCTTTTCGGGGTATCCCGCAACAATTAATAAAAAAGGTGTTTCGTTACTTGGTCTGTTTAAAATTTCCGATAAAAAACTCATCGGACTCGGAGTGTGGGTAAGCGTTGCAATCCCCACGTTGTGCAATGCCGTTAACAATAGTCCGCAAGCCAACCCTATTGATTCTTTTGTATAGTAATTTTTCTCTTTTCTGCCGTTGTTCCCTATTTTGTATTTTTCTTCGAAAGCAACAATTAAATAAGGTGCCGATTCCAAAAAGGGTTTTTCTTCGTTTGTACCGAACGGCTCTAGCGCCTTTAACCATTCTTCGGTTGCTCTGCCGCCGTAAAATTTTTTCTCTTCTTTTTCAGCCGCAATTTTTATTTTTCTTTTTACTTCCGAATTTTGCACAATTACAAAATGCCACGGTTGTTTATTTGCCCCACTCGGTGCGGTTGCTGCCGTGCGGACTGCATTGATAATTATTTCAAGCGGGATTTTTTCGGAAGAAAATGTTCTTACGCTTCGCCGTAAATTCATTTTATTAAAAAACTCTTCCGATTTTTTCATCCCTTTGTTGATTGTATATCGGGGATATTTTTTTAACGGAATAAATTTTTCTTGTTTCATAAGTTGTCTTTTAATCGTTGTACATTTCGTTAAATTCACCTATGCTTTTGGGGTCTCCTATTATTGTTATTCTATCGTGAAGCATTATTTTCGTATCTCCTTTAGGAACAATAATTTCGCCACCCCTTTGGATTAATGCAATTAAGCATCCGTCAGGTAAGTTAATTTCTTTCAATAATTTATTAATAAACATTTCCGTCTTATTACCCCGTTTAATTTGAATTGCTTTAAAATTATCATCGTGAAGAAGTGCTTCTTTCAATTCAAGTTCGTCTTTCGCCTCACTCCATTCATTCATAAACGTTTCGTCGTCAACTCTTCCGGCTATTTGTGCCAGAATACGTAAATGTTGAGTCGGATTATCTTCCGGACTTATCAAAAAGAAGATAGCTGTTACAATTTCTTCACCTTCTTCTTTATATGTTAACGGATTAAAGAGTGGAACTTTTATTCCTTGTTTTGCACGTATTAAAATAAGCATGGAATGTGTTATCCCTTCGCAACGGAAATGCGGAAGAGCAACCCCGTGTGTAACCGGAGTAGCTCCTACTTTTGTTCCTTCCATTATTCGTTTAATAATTTCCGTTTTTGAAAGGGAAATATATTTTGAAAGCCAATCTGCCGCCGTACTGATTGCTTCGTTAAAATCCGCTACATTTTTTAAATCGAATACCTTGCTTTGCATTACAATTTGATCGAAAGGGTCGCCTTTTCGCAATCCTTTTTCTTTTAATATTCCTCTTAGTTCGGTATCTAACCCTTGAAATCGTTGCTGACCAAGTCGTTCGAATATATGATAAATTGCTCCGTTGCGTTCAACGTTCTGACGAGCATAAAACCAATACCATAATCCTCCGGCTATTATCAATCCCGTTGAAAAAATTATGGGCAACGCACCCATTTCAAAAATGAGATACAGAGAAGAAAAAATTCCGAAAATATGCAACCACGGATAGAACGGTGATTTATATCCGGGGTCGTAAGATTCAATACCGCTTTCGCGCATTATTATTACCGCTAACGAAACCAATGCGAACATCAAAAGCTGAAATGCACTTGCAAGCTTGGCTATTCCGGTGGGGTCGAACATTACAAGTAGAAAAATAATTACAACAACGGTTAAAATAATGGAATAAACAGGAGTATCAAAACGCCCTAACTTACGGAAATATACGGGCATTATATGGTCTCTACTCATTGCCAAAGGATAACGCGAAGCACTCATTGTGCCGGCATTTGCAACGGAAATAAACGCCAATATTGCCGCCACGGAAAGGATAATCATTCCGTATTCCCCGAAAAGTTTTTCCGCCGTTGCAGCAACCGGTGTTAAATTTCCCTTTAACTCCGACATAGGCAAAACACCAACCATTACCGTAGTTCCGAGTATGTAAATAAGAATTGAGAGCCCTAAAGCAATAAAAACGCCGAGAGGAAGATTCCTTTCGGGATTGTCAACTTCTTCGGCAAGGGAAGCAACCTTGGTTACACCCACATAACTGATATAAACAAGTCCCGCAGTAGCAATTATGGAATTGAATCCGGCATTAAAAAAATTATTAAAATGGTCATAATTCAATTGGAAAGTTCCGCCCGCAATAAAAAAAGCGAGAATGGCAAGCAAGCCCGCAACCAAAAAGATTTGGAGTTTCCCGCTCTTTTTTGCCCCGAAAATATTTAACACTCCGAGAGCTATTGCAAGAGTAACGGCAACGGGAGTGATGGGAAGTTCCACAAAGAGAGAAACATAAGCCCCCATTCCGATAAGGGCAAACGCAACTTTAAGAATAAGAGCAAGCCATGTCCCTATTCCACCTATAGTTCCCACAAGAGGTCCTAACGAACGGTCCAGAAAATAATAAACCCCTCCGGCTTTGGGCATTGCTGTGGCAAGCTCAACAATGCTTAGCATTGCCGGAATTAACGGAACGGCAGCCAATATATATGCCAAAATTAGGGCGGGTCCGGCTTCTTTGGCTGCAAGCCCAGGAAGAAGAAAAAAACCCGCACTAAGTGTTGTGCCTGTTGCAATGGAAAAAACACCGAGTAGATTTAATTCTTTTTTTAATTTTTTCTTTTTCCCGTTCATTACTAGTTAAATGTGAATCTTTTTATTGATTAAAAATGATAAAATGTTTTGCCGAATTATAAATTGCTTTCCTATAAGCTAATAAAATGTTTTTTAAATACCCAATATATATTTGTAAAAAGTTGTTTTGTCCGTTTCAACTCATTAATAAAATTCATAGTTTTTGTTGACGGGTTTAAAAATAAAAACAGGTAAAACGTGAATAAAAAAAATCTCTTTTTTTTGTTAATTATTTCAACTTTAAATCTTTTTGCAAATAATAAAATAAGTAATATGATTATACCCACACCCCAAAAAGTTGTTTTAAATAATGGAACCTATAAGTTCCCAGGAGAGGTTTCCATCGGAATTTCAAATCCGGAATTAAAATTTACCGCTAAAAAAATTGCGGAAAATTTAAAATCCTCTTTTAATATTAAGAGTAAAATATCCGCAAGAGGTAAAGATATTAAACTGAAAATAGTTAAAACACTTTCCGGAATTGAGTTGGAAAAATCTTTGTTAGAACAGGCATACATTTTAACAATTTCCACTGCATCCATTAAGATAGAGGCAATAACACCGCAAGGATTATTTTACGGGGCAATGAGCTTGCTACAACTAATTGAACGAAGTGTCGTAAAAGAAATTCCAACCGTAACAATTTTTGATTGGCCGGATATGAATATCAGAGGAGTTTCCGACGACATAAGCAGAGGACAAGTTTCCAGATTACAAAATTTTAAACGCATAATTGATTTTATTGCAAGATACAAAATGAATGTTTACATGCCGTACCTTGAAGATATGCTTGAATTTGAAGAATATCCATCAATAGGGAAAGGACGAGGAGCATTAACCGATGCGGAAGTAAATGAGATTGTCAGATACGCCTCACAAAGATATATTGATGTTATTCCCGCCTTTCAAACACTCGGGCATTTCGAAAATATTCTTACACAAAAAGAATTTGTTAAATATGCAGAATTTCCGGGAGCCGCATCTCTTGCGGTTACCGAAAAAAAAACATATCGCTTTTTGGAAAATATGCTCAAAAAAGTATTTAAACTTTTTCCTTCGGAATATATTAATATAGGAGCCGATGAAAGTTACGATGTCGGATACGGTAAAAGCAAAGAGCTAACCGATAAAATTGGTGTTGCAAAAGTTCACGCGGAGCATTACAAAAAGGTATTTAATATCTGCAAAAAATATAACAAAAAAATAATGATGTATGGCGATATGATTTTGCATCACCCCGATATTCTCGAGTATCTTCCTAACGATATTACAATTATCGATTGGCATTACGGGGCTTACACACGTTATTCTTCAACGGATATTTTTAACAAAGCCGGGTTCAAATTTATTGTATCCCCTTCCGTTTGGAATTTCAGAACAACCTTTCCAACATATCAAATAGCATTGCCGAACATTAAAAGCATAGTAAAAAACGGATTGCTCAATAATTCCGTTGGAATGATAAACTCCAATTGGGGAGATTACGGAGCGGAAACTTTTAAGGAGTTGGTTTTATTCGGATATGCCTGGTCAGCACAATGCTCGTGGAATTACAACAATTCCGATTTGGCTTCGTTTAATAATTCTTTTTTCACCGACTTTTTCGGCATTGACGATTACAAACTCAATTCTCTTTACAAAACGTTTAGCACTTCGTTTAACCAAATGCAATGGCACGAGGTTTGGCGGCATCCTGCTTTGGAGCTTCCGCAAAATGCATGGTGGGCACCACATATAAATCGGGAAGAAATAAGTTCGTGGATGGAATGGACTTTACCGGATGCCCTTAATATTATTAACGAATTTGAAAATATTGTTAGTAAAAACAAAGACCATTTTGATTTACTTAAATTTTTAATTCGCTTGGATTTTTGGTACTCCGAAAAAAAATTAAAAGCAAATTATTATCTGCAAAGTATTATTACATTGAATAATTTAAAAGAAAAGCTAAAAGACCGAGGTAATAACAAAGAAGATATCTTAAATGAAATTTACTCACTCGAAAAACGAATTGACAAAACAATAGTAGAAGAAATAATTAATGAAAATATTGCCGAATTGAAATCTCTTAGAGCCGAGTATAAAAAACTATGGCTAAAATATTATAAAAAAGAGAATCTAAATATGATAACTGATAAGTTTAACAGACTTATCGCATACTTTGAAGAAGCAAAAACGGATGTAAAAAACGGAACTTTGGATAATCCCGAAATTAAAAGCAAATGGATTTATGCTCCCAAGCGTGGAAAAACCGCATACAAAAAAGCGGAATTTAAAAGAGAAGTAAAAATTCGTAATCCGGTAAAAAAAGCACATCTTCAATTACTTGCAGATACACATGCAAAACTTTACATAAACAATAAATTTGTAGGAGAAATTTATTCCAAGCAAACCCTTTCACTTTTAACGGAATACGACAGATATCTTTTTATTGACGCAACAAAATATTTTAAAAAAGGTAAAAACACAATTAAAGTTATTGCACAAAATTACAGAGGTTCAACAGGAGCCGGAATCAATTTTATTGCAAAAATTACAACAACAGGAGGAACATTCGAACTTATCTCGGATAAAACATGGGTGGCACGTTCCATAGAACCCAAGCGAAAGTGGAAAAAAGTAATTCAAAAGGATTATAAATTTATTGTAATCGCTCCCAATTTTAAAACAGGCAGAACAAGTTGGATTGAGCGATAATTCTATTGCGGAAAAATTTGTTGCAAAAACAAAAAAGGTGTTTCGAAAACCGAAACACCTTATAAACAAAAGAGCTTCCGTTGTATTAAACACCAAGTGTTTTTCCCTCGCCACGTAAATCTTTTACGGCTTGAATAACTCTTTCTTTTATACCGAGCTCACCTTTTTTCAAATATCCGCGCGGGTCGTACAGTTTTTTAACACCAACTTCACCGTCAACTTTTAATACACCATCATAATTTTTAAACATATGGTCTGCAATAGGACGAGTAAATGCGTATTGTGTATCGGTATCTACATTCATTTTAATAACACCGTATTCAAGAGTTTCTCTAATTTCTTCAAGAGAAGAACCGCTTCCGCCGTGGAAAACCAAATCGAACGAAGCTTTTTCACCGTATTTTGCCACAACGGCTTCTTGTCCTTCTTTAAGAATTTTAGGACGTAATTTTACATTGCCCGGTTTATAAACACCGTGTACATTTCCAAAAGTTGCGGCAAGCATAAAACGGCCGCCTTTAACCTCGGATAGTCTTTCGTAAACATAAATCATATCTTCCGGTGTTGTATATAATTTTTCGGCAGGAGCACCTTCGTTATTAATTCCGTCTTCTTCACCTCCAACAACGCCTGCTTCAACTTCAAGAATAATTCCAAGTTCACTACATTCTTTTAAAAGCTCAACAGCAATATCCATATTTTCTTTTAACGGAATAGCAGACCCGTCAAACATATGGGATTGAAACAACGGGAGCATTCCTTTCTCAACTCTTTTTCTGGATTCTTCTAATAATGGTTTTAAAAACGAATCCACTTTATCGGCCTGACAATGGTCGGTATGCAAAGCTACGTTTATATCGTATCTTTCCGCTACCAAATGAACATGTTGTGCAACAGACATGGCACCGAGTGCCGCATCTTTTAATGCTTGGCCGGAAGCGAATTGTCCTCCACCCGTACTTATCTGAATAATTCCGTCCGATTTTACTTCGGATAATGCATGTAAAACGGCATTGGCCGAAGATTCGGAAACAACATTAATTGCAGGATATGCAAATTTATTTTTTTTTGCATTATCAAGCATTTCACAATATTTTTCGTATGATACTACTGGCATATCAACTCCCTAAATAATTAATAATAAATTTAATTTTACACTTTAAAAATAAGGATTTTAACACGATTTAACAATTATTATTTAGCAATAACTTCATTTTTGCTTATTAATCGTTTTATGGTATAAGGTATTAAGGTGATATTAAAAATTTACCCCGTTGTAAATAACGGGGTATAAAATTTCACATTACCAAATTTTAACAATTTTATCTTCTGGTCTTCTCATCGAATCTCCTTCTTTTACATTAAAGGCTTCGAAGAAGGGATGCAGATTGCTTAACGGACCAATTACCCTAAATTGCCCGGGAGAATGGACATCGGTTTTTAGGCGTAATTTAAGGGCATCGGGACGAATATTGTTTTTCCAAACCTGTGCCCACGATAAAAAGAAACGCTGGGCCGGAGTAAAGCCGTCTATTATCGTTCCTTTTTTATACTGTTCCGTTTTTTTGAAAGCATTAAAAGCAACGGTTAAACCACCAAGATCGGCAACATTTTCGCCCTGCGTTAATGTTCCGTTAATATGGAATGTATCTATTGCAACATATTCGTTAAATTGGTCTATAATTACCTGAACACGTTCTTTAAATCGCTTGGAGTCTTCGTCTTTCCACCAATTACGAATGTTTCCTTTGCCGTCATATTGTTTCCCTTGGTCGTCAAATCCGTGAGTAATTTCGTGCCCGATTACCGCTCCCATTGCACCGTAATTTATTGCATCATCTAACTTATAATTATAAAACGGAAATTGTAAAATTGCTGCAGGAAAAACAATTTCGTTACGCGTAGGGCTATAGTACGCATTAATTGTTTGGGGTGTCATTCCCCATTCCCACGTACGAACCGGTTTATTAATTTTGGATAACATTTCCTGATGATCAAAATAATTGGAATTGATAATATTTTGTACGTAATTATCAGTAACTTCTAATTCTGTGTAATCTCTCCATTTATCGGGATACCCGATTTTCACACCGAATAACGAGAGTTTTTTAAGGGCTTCTTTTTTTGTTGCTTCACTCATCCAAGTATTGTTTTTAATGCTTTCACCCATTGACGTTTTTAAGGTCTCAACAATTTTTTGAGCACGTTTTTTTGCTTCGGGAGGAAAATGTTTTGCCACGTATAACTGCCCGACAGCTTCGCCCATTACACTATTGGTTGCAGAAAGAACTCTTTTCCAACGAGGACGATTTACTTTTTGACCGCTTAGAAATTTACCTGTAAAATTAAATCGTTCATCAACAAATTTATTACTTAGGTAAGGAGACATTGAGCGGAGTAAATTCCATTTCAAATAAATTTTCCAATCATTAACCGGTATTTTTTCAAATAGAGTTGAAACACCTGAAATAAATTTTGGTTGATTTATATTTATGCTGTCAACATCAGGTACCCCGATTTCCGTAAGATAAACTTTCCAATTAAAATTCGGAGCCAAATTAATAATTTTATCAATACTCATTTTATTGTAAGTAGCTTGCGGGTCTCTGTTTTCCAGACGGGTGTTGGAAAATTTTGCTAACTCGGTTTCTATTTTCATTATTGTAGCCGCACGTTTTTCTGGATATTTACAACCGGCAAGGGTGAACATATTTTTTATATGCTCCTTATATTTGGTACGTATCTCTTGAGAACGCTTATCTTTGTTTAAATAATAATCTCTATCCGGAAGCCCCAAACCGGCTTGCCATATTCCGGCAATTTCGTATTTACTGTTTTTTGCATCAACCGATGAATAAAAGGCAAAAAGCGGAGAAGAAGTATAAATATGCATGTGGGCAATTACTTTTATCAAATCCTCTTTGGTTTTTGCCGCTTCAATTATATCCAGTTCTTTTTTTAACGGTGATATTCCTAATTTTTCAATTGTAGCTGTGTCCATTCCTACGGAATAAAAAAGTCCCACTTTTTCTTTAATTGTTTGCGGATTCTTTTTTGCGTATTTAACGGCATCGTCAATAATTTCTTTTACCTGTTTATTTGTTTCTTCATACAAAATTGTAAATCCGCCCCAAATTGTTTGATCGTCCGGCACGGGATTTTCTTTAAGCCAATTTCCTACGGCATAGTGATAAAAATCGTCCTGGGGTCTTACGGTTGTATCCATCATGGCTCTGTTAAACCCAATAGGAGTATCTTCTTTTTCTTCATGTTTTGTGCAAGAAGACAATAAAGCAAAAGCAATTGTCATTATACCAATCATTAATAAAATCCCTTTTTTCATTTTAATTTTTTCCTTAAATAATAATAAAATATTCAGCAGTATTTAGACGTACATTAATTTTAAATGTTATATAAATAAATCCGTTTTATATGGATACGGATTTAAGACAAGAAATTATTAAACAAGATTTAGCCTAAATTTGAAATACTTTAATAATTTTATTCGCTTTATTATATGTCTCCCAACACAACGTTTTTTTCAATAATAGAATCCGCGTTTTCAATATTTCGAGTTTTATTAATTACTTTATGAACAATAATGTTTTCCAATTTAATATTTTTAATAGGTTCTTCGGATTCACCGGTTATATCAATTGCTATGTTAGCTTGATCTAATTCTATATTTTTTAAATATATCCCTTCAATTTTGGTTAACCTTACTTCGTATGTGGGAACAATATCCTTCCACTGGTATAATCTATCTGTTTTAATACTTAAAACACCACCTCTAACTTTTCCCGCTTTAATGTTTTCCACATAAATATTTTTTACGTAACCGCCTCTTCTTAAATTTGTTTTGATGAAAAGGACATTATTCAGTTTGGTTTTTTCTTTCATCGGAAACGTGCAATCGTGTACATAAACATTCTCTACACCTCCGGATAATTCGCTTCCTATTGCCACAAGTTGATGACCTTCGCGTATTTCACAATTTTGTACAACAATATTTTTACTTGGTGTATGTAACCTCCAACCGTCGTGGTTTCTGCCGGATTTTATTGCAATGGCATCATCTCCTTGATCAAAAATACAATCTTCCACCAAAAGATTTTGTGTCATCTCAGGATCAATTCCGTCGTTATTATTTCCATGAGCATAAACATCAACCCTACGCACAACTGCATCCGTACATTTAAGGAGATGAATTACCCAAAACGGGCTGTTGCGTATTTTAATATCTTCAATTAAAATATTACTACATCTGTTAAACTGAATAAATTGCGGACGGAAATGATTTTTGCCTACAGCCATTTGGCGCTCCTTTACAGGTACTTCTTTTGCCGCCATATTATAAAGTTGTTTTGATGCCTCCAGATGTGCCGGAGTGCGTTCAAACCATTTTTTCCAAGTATCCATTTCGGCTTTTATTTTTCCTTGACCGGTAAGTGCAATATTTTTACATTCAAATGCATAAATAAGAGGAGAATAATTGTAGCATTCAAATGCTTCCCAACTTGTTTGAACCGCCGGCAAATAATCTTCAGGATTGTCGGAAAAACAGAGTTCGGCTCCTTCTTCTAAATGTAAATTAACATTACTTTTAAAATGGATTTTACCAGTAAACCAATACCCTTTCGGAATAAGAACAGTTCCGCCTCCGGCTTTATTACACGCTTTAATTGCTTTGTTTATTGCGTTACCGTTATTTTTTTCCGTTCCTTCAACAGCACCGTAATCTTTAATATTAAAAACTTTATCGGGAAAAACCGGCAAGGTTATTTCCGGCATCTCAAACGGGGCTTTCACTTTTATTATATTGCTTAAATTATTGTTTTGTGTTGAAATTTTATCGGTTTCGGAACAACCGAGTAATAACGAAACAATTATAAATACGAGTATTGAATTTTTCACTTTTATCACTTTCTTTTTTAATTATTATGTTTTATTTCATTAGTTTTTCTATTTCGTTTTCAAGATGTTCAAACATCAGCATATGCCCTTCTTTATTAGGATGTAAATAATCCGGCATTAAATTTTTATTTACCTTTGTACTGTTCGGATAATAATATAATTTTCCGATATCAATATAATGAATATGACTGTTTTTATTTGGAAATTAATTTGTTTGTTTTTTGGTTAAGGGTATTCCTGAAATTCGGGATATTATTTCCATACGGTAAAATTCCAAGTAAAAGAATTTCCGTGTTAGGAAGTTTTTCTTTTATAATTTCACAAATTTTCCAAATTGCTTCTTCCAATTCATAAGAATTATTAATTGTAGGGAAATGATTTCCGTCCGTATTATTAGTGCCTATTAATAGTAGTGCAATTTTAGGATTAATTTTTTCGAGTTCACCGTGTTGTAAACGCCAAATTACATTTTCCGTTCTATCGCCGCTAAATCCTATATTAAGAGTATTATATTTATTCAAATATTTTCCCAGAGAATTTTTCTATCGGGATAATCAAGGGCATGCAATATTGAATTGCCAATTAAAATTAATTGTGGATTCGAATCAAGTTTTTTAAGAATTTTTTCATGCCGTTCTTTCCACCATTTTTGTTCCAATCTATCCGTAGGAATCGCTGCTGTATTAACCTGTTTGTCGGAAAATCCATACATTGTAAAAATCAAAAGAAAAAGAAAAATAATTTTTATCCGATTTTCGGATTTTTTATTAATCATATTCTTCTCATAATAATAAATAATACATGAATTTCCTTACTTAAATATACAATTTTACCGCCGATAGTTTTAACTAAATAGAATAATAAACTTTTGTTTTTTCGGAAGGTTCCCTTTCTTGTTAAGATTACTTTAACAAAATTGAAATTAGCGTTGTAAAAAACAAAAGCCCTATTCAATGAAGTAGGGCTTTCTAAATTCGGGCGGAGAGTGAGGGATTCGAACCCCCGAAGGACGTGAATCCTTGCCGGTTTTCAAGACCGGTGCATTCAACCAGCTCTGCCAACTCTCTTCCCAATTTCCGCAACTTCTTATCTTCCAGTTTTAACTTCCCTTTCCAGGAATAACTATCTGACTCGTATTGGCTAATCCATCTATAAACAATTTCTGTTCCTATTCTCAAATCTTTTGAGACTTGGAATAGTGGAATAGTGACATTTCGCGTGTCAATACCAAATGAACGATTTCTTCCTTGAATTCATTTGTGTAAGTCCTTCTGACTTAACCTAAGTCCAGAACTCTCCTCCGGATTAATATAATAGCTTTTCTTTATGTACACTAATTGGGCAAAATGGATAAAAAGCATTGTAACCAAATGAGTCCAGTTATTTATTTATCCGTTTGATATA
>CAZTYP010000051.1:0-2960 GCA_964617555.1 uncultured Melioribacteraceae bacterium
AATCCTAAACCAATAATTTGTTTCTTGCGCTTCCTTTAATGATGTTTTTAATTTATTACTAATTTCTTCACTATTCTTTCAGCTGCCATCCCATCCCATAATTCGGGAATCTTCCCTTCTTTCTTGTTGCCACTCAACACATCTAAACAAGCAATTTCCGCTTTCTCCAAATCAACACCAATAAGTTGGTTTGTCCCAATCTCAACGGTAACAGGGCGTTCGGTTGATGTTCTAAGAGTAATGCACTGAACACCAAGATATGTAGATTCCTCTTGAATACCGCCGCTATCAGTAACAATTAATTCAGCATTTTTGATAAGAGCTTGAAAATCAATATATCCGATCGGCTCGGAAAGTATTACGGATTTACTTAGCGACCCCGATAGAGAATATCTTTCCAAATTGTTTTTTGTACGAGGATGAATCGGAAAAATTACTTTTCTCTCTTCCCCGAGTCTGTTTAAAAATTTTACCAATCTTTTCAATGATTCTTTTGTATCAACGTTGCTTGGTCTGTGTAATGTAACAAGAATATATGATTGTGGCGACACATCGAAATGCTGTAAGATTTTAGATTTGCCAACTTTAGATTGATAATAGATAAGTGAATCAATCATCACATTGCCAACAAAAAATACTTTTTCATCCGGAACGCCTTCGTTTTTTAAGTTTTCCAATCCGCTTTTTTCGGTAACAAACAGATAATCGGAAATCCTATCGGTCAAAACTCTGTTTACCTCTTCAGGCATCTTCATATCGAAACTACGCAATCCGGCTTCTACATGAATAACCTTGATATGTAATTTTTTTGCGGTTAAACTGCATGCAATTGTTGAATTAACATCACCGACAACAAGGACAAAATCCGGCTTTTCTTGAAGAAGAATTTTTTCAAATTCAACCATTACTTTTGCAGTTTGTTCTGCATGCGAACCACTCCCGACACCAAGATAAAAATCCGGTTTGGGAAGTTCTAAATCTTCAAAAAACACCTTGCTCATTTTTTCATCATAATGCTGCCCTGTATGACAAATTAAATGCTCAATTTTATATAAAGGATTTTGAATGTTATGTTTATTTATCGCACGATAAACGGGAGCAACTTTCATAAAATTCGGTCGTGCTCCTACAACTGATATTATCTTCATTTTTAGAGACCTATTATAAGCAATCTTTGTTGAGAAGAATTAAATCGTAATTGATTTAATATTCTATACACTAAGACCGGCTTTTGATATTTATTAATTAACAATTCCAAATTATCAGTTTTATTTTCAATTTCTTCCCAATAATTTGTTCCTCGTGCTTTACTTGAATGATATTTATATCATTTGATGTTGTACCCTGTGTTTACTCGTCATTTACAGCAAGCAATGTTGCAAAATTCAATCATAACAATTACAAAAAAACATCACATTTTCTAAATTTATTATTTAGAATTTCCTTACTTATTATGCTTTAAAAACTTTATAATCTTTAAACATATTTCTCGTATCAAGAATTACTTTTGCATTTTCAACCATTAAATCGAGATATTCTTTGTAATCATCATGGTCTGTGCTTAAAAGGAGCAAATCATATTTGGAAATATTCTCGGCTGTCAATTCAACGGATTCCATATCATACTTATACTTTCTTGTCGGAGGTAATTTCGGAATATACGGATCGTTGTAATCGACTACCGCCCCTTTCTTTCTTAAAATTTCTATTAATTTTAATGAAGGAGATTCACGCATATCATCAACATTTTTTTTATATGCCGCACCAAGCAATAATATTTTGCTTCCGTTTAGCGATTTGTGGTTTTCATTTAACGCTTCCATTGCCTTTTCAACAACATAGTACGGTTGGAATGTATTTATCTCTCCGGCCAATTCAATAAATTTTGTATTTACTTCATATTCTCTTGCTTTCCAAGTTAAATAAAAAGGATCTATGGGAATGCAATGACCTCCGAGTCCCGGACCTGGATAAAATGCCTTAAATCCGAACGGTTTTGTACCTGCGGCATTAATCACTTCCCATACGTCAATCCCCATCTTATCGAAAACCATTTTCAATTCGTTGACAAGAGCAATGTTAATTGAACGATAAACATTTTCAACAATTTTCGTAGCTTCAGCCACTGCCGGAGAAGAAACAGGAACTGTTTTAACAATTACTTGTTCATACAAAGTTTGCGCAATTTCGGAACAGTTTTTAGTCATTCCTCCTACAACTTTTGGAATTGTAGCAGTATTGTAGTTAGGATTATTCGGGTCTTCGCGTTCGGGAGAATAAGCTAGAAAAAAATCTTCTCCAACTTTCATCTTGCCGCTTTCGGCATTTTCAAAAAGAGGTAAAAGCAATTCTTCCGTAGTACCCGGATAAGTTGTAGATTCCAATGTTACCAATTGCCCTTTACGCAAATATTTTTGAATTGTTTTTGCCGTACCCTCAACGTAACTCATATCGGGTTCACGATGCTCGTCCAAAGGTGTGGGCACACATATTATTAATGCATCAACTTCCGACATTCGTGAAAAATCGGATGTAGCCTTTAAGTAGCCAGCTGAAACCGATTTATTTATTCTTTCCGAAGGAATATGTTTAATATATGTTTCCCCTTTTTCAAGAGCATTAATTTTTCTCTCATCCATATCAAACCCGAGTACGTTGAATTCCTTTTCCGCAAACTCAAGTCCGAGAGGCAAACCGACATAACCAAGTCCTACAATACCAACTTTAAATGATTTGTCTTCAATCTTTTTTAATAAATTTTCTTTGTAAGTCATAACAAGGTCCTCAAATAATATTATATAATTATTTATTTTCTTTTTGACACAGCTTCGCCATGTAAGTCCCGCAATTGTCGGCGGAGCAACAATATATATTTAAAACAAATAACGGCTTTCAGAATAAAATGTTACTTAACATAAAAAGTTATAAAACTCTTTTTATAAAAAATATTCCGAAAGCCG
>CAZTYP010000052.1:0-4721 GCA_964617555.1 uncultured Melioribacteraceae bacterium
TTGTTAATATTGGTAGGTTTTCCCCATAATCCGTTAACGGAAGGATACGGGGGTCGCGGTCGCGGTCTTCCTGCTTCACCTTCAAGTGATGCAATTAATGCTGTTTCTTCACCACAAACAAAAGCACCCGCACCGCGTGTAATCATAATATCGAACGAAAATCCGGAATCAATAATATTTTCTCCGAGCAAACCGTATTCACGAGCTTGATTTATTGCACGCTGCAATCTTTCAATAGCTAATGGATACTCGGCACGGATATAGATAAATCCGGTTTTTGCACCTATGGCATAAGCGCCTAAAATCATTCCTTCTATAATCATATGCGGATCGCTTTCCATCTCGTTTCGATTCATATAAGCACCGGGATCGCCTTCATCCGCATTACAAACAAGATATTTAATCTCGGATTTTTCTTTTTCGGTATTACGCCATTTTATTCCTGTCGGGAATCCCGCACCTCCTCTTCCACGTAAACCGGCATTCGTAATTTCTTCAATTACTTCATCGGAAGACATTCCTTTCAATACTTTAAAAAGTGACTTATAACCACCAACGGCAATATATTCTTCTATGCTATCGGGATTAATAATACCGGCATTTCGCATAACGATTTTAATTTGTTTGGCGTAATATGGTAATTCATTCCATAAAGGTAGGTCTTTAAATCCTTTTCCATACTCAATTTGCGAAGTAATATGATCCCAATATTCAATTTTACAAAGAGATTTTTCGGGGTAATAATCGTTTTTTAGAGCAGCGGAAATTATTTTTTTAACATCTTCAGTCTTAACATCATAATAAATAACCAAAGGTTTTCCGGGAACATAAACATTAACAAAAGGTTCCATTTTGCAAAAGCCAAAACAACCTGTCTTTGTTAATATAAACCTCTCGGAAAGTGCATTATCTAAAATGTATGATTCTAATTCCGCATAAACAACATCCGCCCCGGCTGCAATTCCGCATGTTGCATAACCTACGGCAATACGGATTTTATTTTCAGGTTCTAAGGTAGCCAAACCCGCATTCGCAAGAGCTTTTAATTCTTCGATAAATATTATTCTATTTTTTTTCTTGCCAACCATATTTCTTCAATATTTTGGAAAGATTCTGCACATTTACATATCCATAAACCTTTTCGTTAATACTAATTACAGGTGCCATACTGCAAGCACCGAAACATCTAGCCTGCGTAAGTGTACAACACTCATCTTTAGTAGTTAAAATAAATTTTCTGTTTTCGGTCATTCCGTTACCTTTCAATCCAAGTAAATCTTGCAGAGCTTCAAGGATTTGAGTTGCACCTTTTACATGACAAGCTGTTCCCATACAAACGGAAATAATATTAGTTCCAACCGGCTGAAGATTAAAAAATGAGTAAAATGTTGCAACACTGTATAGTTTAGAGAGCGAAAAATCTGATTTTTCCGCTACTTTGGAAAGCATTTCACGCGATAGATAACCTTCAACCGCTTGAATATCTTCTAAAACACTTAGAATCTTTCCGGTTGGATCCGGATATTTATTTAAAATTTGTTCAATATCTATCACAAAGCAAGTCTGTATTTTTATTATTAATAACTATATTATGTTCAAGTATTATTTTTTCACAAAAAACTCTATCTATCATGATAATTTGCAGTGAATCCGAACCATCGGGAAAATCATAATATTTATGCATTTATAAAATTCTAAAATAAATTATTTTCCACCATTACAATATTTAGATAATGTGTTAAATAATTAATAAAGTTATCAACCTATTAACAAAAAATAGAAATAGGTTGATAAGATGAAAAAATGTGATTTGTTAAATTATCTGTAAAATCAAATTCCCAAAGCTTTTCTCTTACGATTGATTTCAGATTCAAACATATCTGCAGCTTTAACGGGATCCGGTTCAACGGCAAACGCCGCATTTAACACATCATTTAATTTATTAGTAAGAATATCTACAACATTTTCGCTTCCGAAAACTTTCGGCGGTAAACCGAGTATTGTATAAACACCGGAAGCTACAAAATAAGCGGCAATTGAAATGGCTTTTTGTGAATACCATTCAGGAGCACCTCCGCCGAGTGGTAAATCTTCTATACCACATCCTAATTCTTTAGCAATATTGGCGCCCAAAACCAAAATTCTTGAATTGTCAACGCAAGAACCCATATGTAATGCCGGCGGAATATTTAAAGCTTCACAAACCGAACGTAAACCTTCACCTGCAAGTTTAGCAGATTCAGGCATTAATAACCCGGCTTTTCCTCCGGCAACACCGCCGCACCCCGTAACTAAAACAAGAATATCCCGTTTTATCAATTCTTTGGTTAATTCTACAAATCCGAAATCCTGTTTAATTTTGGGATTATTACATCCAACCAGACCTACAACTCCTTTAATTTTTCCTGCAACAATCGCATCAATTAATGGTTTATAAGTTCCTCCCAGAGATTCCCGTAATTTTTCTTCCGAAAATCCCGCCATTAATTCCATAGGTTTATTTGGTATTTGGACACGGTTAGCATTACGGTTAGGATAGTTTTCTACAGCAATACGAATAATATCTTTGGCTATATCAAGTGCAGTTTCAGGATGAAATTCTTTATAGATAGCTCCCGGCACTTTAGATTTTTCGCTAGTTGAAACTATTTTTGTATGAAAACATTTAGCCGTTTCAGTAATTGAGGGGAAAATACACTGATAATCTATTACCATAGCTTCTACGGCTCCGGTAGCAATAGAAAGTTCCTGATCTAACAAATTTCCGGCTAACGGAATACCGTGTCGAACCAAAAGTTCGTTTCCGGTACAGCACATTCCAACGAGGTTAATACCTTTTGCTCCTTTGCTTTCAGCAAGTGTCATTAGTTCAGGATCATTTGATGCTTTAACGATCATCTCCGAAAGTATGGGATTGTGACCGTGTAAAACAACATTAACTTTATCGTGGCTTAGTACACCAAGATTAACAAAAGAAGTATTCGGTGCGGGAGTACCAAAAAGAATATCTGAAGCATCGGTAGCCATCATTGAGCCTCCCCACCCGTCTGATAAGGATATTCTTAATGAATGAAGCAACATATTTGTCGGATCGGCACCAACTCCCATATGACCTCGGTGAGCACCTTCAACAATTTCACGGTCAACACCTCTTGGAACAATACCTATACTTTTCCACATGTTAAATGTTTTTTCAGGAACTCGACTATTCACCAAATCAATATTACCTTTGATAGTACCAAATTCTTCCAGCATTTTCAAAGCTAAATCTTTAGCTATTTCATTTTTGTCTCTCTTAGTAACTTCAATATTATATTCTTTCGCAACTGTCTTTAATTTTTCCACATCGGTAATTTCATAACCCTGTGCTTTCCCTTCTGCCGTATCGAGTAAAACTTCAAGTACTTCACGACCATGATCGGAATGAGAAGCAGCACCGACAAGCAAATCATCAAGCAGGTTTCTAGCAACAATAGTATCTGCTGTAGCTCCGCAAACTCCTTTTGTTGGACCATTTTCTTCAAAAACATCAACACGACAAGGTCCCATTGAACAGTTGTTACAACAAACTCCAAGTTGTCCAAACCCACATTGAGGTTGTTGTTTTTCAAGTCTGTCCCAAGCTGTTTCAATACCTTCATTAATGGCTTTTTCAATAATTTCGCGACTTGATTCATCAATTGATCTTTGTTGTGCAATTAATTTTACGTCTATCTTTTTCATTTTTCAACCTTTATATTAGATATTATTTCCCTATTATTCAATTACAGTCATTATTAAGTTGTTAATTTATGAATTGGGTAACGGACCTATTTCTGCAATTTTTTTAAGTATTTCACGGTATTGTTTAACCGTTTTAGGTATTTTAGAAGTTTCAACATCGGCTCCTTGAGAACTAATCATTCGAATAGTAAAGTCTTTTCGACTATTACGAATAAGTTGGTTAATATCTCCAAAAATTAGAGCACCTGTTTTACAAGCATCTACGCAAGCCGGTTCTTTTCCTTCAAGTACACGCTCATTACATCCGTCGCACTTGGCATTAACTTCTCTTCCAAAAGATATTTGGGGAACGTTATGGAATGTAATTATTCCGAATGGACAGGCTACTGCACAAGCACCACAATTAATACACTTATCATAAGCAATCAACACATTCCCTGTTTCATTATCACGATACAGTGCATCCGTTGGACAGACTTGAATACACGGTGCAGGATCACAGTGGCGACAACGATTCGGGAATGTAAGAAAATCAACACCAACCTCGATATGAATTCGGGGCCTTGATTGAGGTACTTCATTGAGCATTTCAAATAAATTTTTACTTTGAGAATGTTCAACAGCACATGCTATTTCACAATGACGACAACCAATACAAAGTTCATGATTAATAAAAATATTTTTCATAATTAACACTTTATTTATTGAATTTGTGAGCAACTTAAAGAAAAAAGAGACTATATTAAAACATTTTGTGATTTTTGGTAATAATTAAGGGTGTAATTGGTAATATTGTTATTGTTTCGGAAATATTTTTAAGAGGAATATGGTTTGGAGGAAGTTTGCATAAAAAATATCCAAAAGTTATTTTTAGGGGAATGATAGAGAACAAAAAGGTCATGTAACAATATTGTAAAAATGAGTAATTGGATGATAAACGTACCGAAATGAAGTTCCTCGGAGAATAACTAAAAATTAATTATTTTATTATCACTTAT
>CAZTYP010000053.1:0-22656 GCA_964617555.1 uncultured Melioribacteraceae bacterium
GCAATATACTTAATTAAAACATCTTTTGGGGATGTAAAATTTTATGCCCGTTGTAAATTATTTACTGTAAAAAAAGCATTGATTGTTATAATTTTATTTATCTTTTAAAGTTAAAAATTATTGAATAAATAAAAATTTTAATTTGCAAATGGCATTTTTAGGAATTATACCGGCACGTTACGCTTCCACACGTTTGGAAGGTAAACCTCTTGCGGATATTTGCGGTAAACCTATGATACAGCATGTTTATGAACGTGTAAACAAAGCGTTACAAAACGTTTATGTGGCAACAGACGACAACAGAATTGTCGATGCGGTAAAATCATTCGGCGGAAATGTTGTTCTTACTTCTGCACAACACAACTCCGGCACTAATCGCTGTTTGGAAGCATACGAAATTATAGAAAAACTGACCGGAGAAAGTTATGATGTAATAATTAATATTCAAGGCGATGAACCGATGATTGAACCGGCACAACTAAATGAATTGACGGCATGCTTCGATAACCCGACCACCGAGTTGGCAACACTTGTTGCAAAAGTAACAAACAACGAAGATTTACTGAATAAAAGCGAAGTGTTTGTAACATTCGATAAAAATATGAAAGCCCTTTATTTCAGCCGTGCCGTAATACCGGAAATAAAAGATGTTGAAAAATCCGAATGGCTGAATATGAATACATATTACAAACATATCGGCTTATATGCTTACACACCAAGTGCATTGCAACGCTTTGCCGGTTTACCGCAATCGAACTTGGAACTTACCGAAGGGCTAGAACAAAACAGATGGCTCGAAAACGGATATTCCATTTATCTTGCTGTTACAAAGTACGAAAGTGCTCCGGTTGATACCAAAGAAGATTTAGAGAAGATCAGAAAAATTATGTGTAAATAGGAATTATTATGAGTGTAAAAAAAGTTCATGTAGGAAATATTGAATGTGGTGCCGACCAATTATTTTTAATCTCGGGACCGTGCGTTATTGAAAAAGAAAGTATAATGATGAGTGTAGCAGAACAATTGAAAGAAATTACGGAACGGTTAAACATTCCGCTGATCTACAAATCATCATTCCAAAAAGACAATAGAAGTTCTGTGGATTATTATATGGGCCCAGGACTTGACGAGGGATTAAAGACACTACAAAAAATTAAAACGGAATTCGGATTTCCCGTCTTAACCGATGTACATTATCCGGAACAAGTTAAGCCCGTTGCTGAAGTGGTTGATGTAATTCAAATACCGGCATACTTGGTAATGCAAACAACGCTTGTTACTGAAGCCGCTAAAACAGGCAATGTAATTAATTTGAAACACGGGCAATTTCTCGCCCCCGAAAATATGATTAAACCCGTTCAAAAAGTGGAAGCATATGCAAACGAAAAAATAATTTTAACCGAGCGCGGTTATACATTCGGTTATAACGATTTGATTGTTGACCCGCGAAGTTTCTATCATTTAAACGAAACCGGCTACCCCGTTGTTTTTGACGTTACACATGCAATAAGAAAATACGGCATTCCAAGTGCCGACCCCTCGGGCGGAGCACGTCAATATTTGTCTGTATTGGGCAGAGCCGGTGTTGCTGCCGGTGTTGACGGGCTTTTTATAGAAACTCACACTTGCCCCAGCGAAGCACTTTGCGATGCGGCAAGCCAATTGGATATTAATCATTTGGAAGAATTCTTGAAACCTTTAATAGAAATTCATAATATTGAAGTTAAATACAGAAAATAAAAATAAATTAAGAGAAATCAATTATGGAACTATACTTAGATTCAGCAAATATCGAAGAAATTAAAGAAGCTTTTGAACTCGGATTTCTTTCCGGGTTAACAACTACCCCAACTTTTATGCATCGCCACGGCATTACCGATATTGATGCAACAATTGTGGAACTTTCAAAAATTGTTCCCGTACTTCAAATAGAAGCTCTTGGAAGTACCGCCGAAGAAATTATTTCGGAAGTACACAGACAAGATGCATTAGGGTTAGATAAAAACAAAACCGTTTACAAAATTCCGATTTCCCTGGAAGGCGTAAAAGCATGTAAAAAATTAACCGATGACGGCTTTAAAGTAAACATACACCTTGTATATACCTTACAACAAGCATACATGGCTTTGGAAGCCGGAGCTACATATGTTTGCCCGCTTGTAGGCAGATTACAAGACCAAGGACAAGATGCTCTTAATCTTATTCAACAATGTGTTGATGCAGTTAATTATTACGGTTACGATGCAAAAATTATGTTCTCGTCGGTTAGAAATATTGAACATGTTCGTAACGCATTAAATATCGGAACTCACACAATTACCGCTCCGTGGAATATCATTAAACAAATGACCAAAAATAATCTAACCGATTTGGGGACACAACAATTTGTTGAACATACCAGATTAATGACTTACAAAATAAAAGATATTATCGGCAACGATAATCCTACAGCCACCGTAGATAACACAATTTCAGAATGCTTGGTAACCATGACAATGGGAAAATTCGGAGCGGTTACAATTATTGATAATAACGGTTCTCCTATCGGATATTTTACCGACGGCGATTTGAGGCGTTTAATTGCCAATAAAGGCGCAGATGCAGTCAATAAAAAAGTAAGCGAAGTTTTAGATTTGAAAAAACCTTTTTCAATTGATGAAAATGAACTCCTTTTTGAAGCTAATAAAATTTTTCAACAATACCCTATAAACAGCATTGTTGTTACAAGCAAAGGCAAAGCAATAGGTATGATTCATATTCAAGATATACTGGGGCTTGAAAAATAATTTTAGTTTAATTCATGAATAAAACGACGGGATATCCCCCGTCGTTTTATTTTGTTGTTTCAACACCATAAACTTTTTACAAAAGATATTGCTGTTCATAATACAATTTAACTTATAAATATCTTACCATCAATCTTCTATAATTAACATATTCAACAATTTTTTTTACATACATATAAAACTAAAAATTTGAACAATCAACCTATTTAATATTTGTAAACATATTATTTCCCCTATATTGAATTTTTCTCCATAAAACTCCTATTTGCTTAGTATTTAGGACCTTCAAATTTTTGCTTCGAATAATATTCTATTTTGAACACTTAGCAAAAAACATATAGAAATATTAATATCTACTTGACAAATTGCTTAACTTCATTTATTTTTCAGATAATAATAGAAGTCTTCTATTAAGATAACGCTTATTGCACCGTAGTTACCTTTCCCTAGCTTTGTTCAAAAGGTATAAATAATAGAAGCATTCTATTATTTAAAGTAAAAGATATTACAAACAAATCTTTGGAGACATTATGAGAAAAACATTCTTTACAATTTTATTTATCGCTTTTGCTTCCGTCTTGTTTGGGCAAACCCCGGTAGCTCCGAGCGGAAGCGGAACTTCAAGCGACCCTTATCTAATAGCAAATTTGGATAACCTCGCTTGGATGCAAGGAAATTCTTATTCCGGTAAATATTTTAAACAAACTGCTGATATTGATGCTTCCTCAACTTCCACATGGGATAGTGACAGCGGTTTTGCCCCTGTTAGATTTACGAATTCAGAATATGACGGAAACAACAAATCAATTTCCGGATTAACAATTAACAGACCTGATAATACAACTTGCGGTATGTTCTCTTCTATCACATCTACTTCAACAGTTAAAAATTTAAGTTTGGAAAATGTAGATATCTCCGGATTCGAATATGTGGGAGCAATTACAGGGAATTGTGACGAAAGTACTGTTACAGATTGTTCATGCTCCGGAAGTGTTAGTGGAGAAGGAAGATATGTGGGCGGAATGATTGGAACAATAACCGGAACAAGTTCAATAGAAAGTTCAAGCAGTTCTTGTACTGTTTTATCTAAGGAATATTACGTTGGCGGATTTGTCGGAAATGTTTCGGGAACAACTACAATATCAAAATGTTATGCAACGGGAAACGTTACGGCTGAAGGTGGTTCAAGTAGTTATGTAGGACAATATATAGGAAGTTTTGTAGGTCAAACAAAAGGCGGAACCATTAGTATAACAGAATGTTATGCAACGGGAAACTCCAAAGGCAGCAAATATGTAGGAGGTTTTGTAGGCTTAAATAGAAAAGCAACAATAAGCAATAGTTATAGTCTTGGCAATGCAACGCGTAGTGCCGGAAGTACAAGAGAAGAAATAGGTGCTTTTGCAGGCAGAAACTACAGCGACGGAATTATAGAAAAATGTTATTCAATCGGTTCTGTTTACAATGTTGATGGAACCGCCTTAACAGAAAGTGGGTTTATAGCAGACGACGACGGTACATCAACAGATTGCTTCTGGGATAGTGATACTTCCAATCAAACTGACGATGACTCACGCTCCGGCTCTACGGCCGAAACAACTGCAAATATGCAAAAAGAATCTACATTTACCGATGCAGGTTGGGATTTTACAAATATCTGGACAATTGTCGGGACAAATTATCCAGATTTGCAAAACAATTCCAATGCAAATTTACCTGTAGAATTAATTTCATTTACGGCTATAATAAAAAACGGTGTCGTTTTATTAACATGGGCAACCGCTACCGAAGTAAATAATTACGGATTTGAAATAGAAAAAAATATCGGTAACAATAAATGGGAAACAATTGGCTTCGTTAACGGTGCGGGCAATAGCAATTCACCAAATCAATATTCCTACGTGGATACGGAATTAAACGGAACGGCAAGCTATCGCTTAAAACAAATAGACACCGACGGAAAATTTGAATATAGTGATATTGTTACAATTACAACCGGGTTAGCAAAAACAGAACTATTTCAAAATTATCCGAATCCGTTTAACCCCACTACACAAATAAACTTTAATTTATCATCTCCGACAAATGTTAAAATTTCCGTTTTTAATGTTATTGGAGAAAAAGTAGCGGAACTGGTAAACAAAAAAATGTCTGCGGGAATGCATAAAATAAATTTTACGGCTTCGGATTTACCTACCGGCGTATATATATATAAAATAGAAACAGCAAATTATAATAAATCCATGAAAATGTTGCTCCTAAAATAAATTAAATACAACATTGATGAACGGCTTTCCGGCCGTTCATCATATGTATATCGAATTTAACAAGTTAATAAAACTTTCCCGTTCAACACAGATAAATTTTTAATAGCCTCGGAAACTTTCATTTACCTTTCTCAAATAAAACAACTTTCATGCAGAATTGAAGTAAGTTTGACTAATAAAAAAAGATTAAGTATCTTAAAAACATATTTTATTATTTAAATTTAAAAGGAGTGAAAATGGAGCAAATGTTACCAGTTGTTAAACAATATGCACTTACATACGGTGTAAATATTGTCATTGCTTTAATTATTCTTATAGTTGGCATTTGGATTGCAAAAAAACTGACTAAAATCACCGAAAACTTAATGGGCAAACGGAACATGGACCCGACACTAACAAAATTTATTGCAGGGTTGGTAAAAATACTTTTGTATGTTATCGTAATTATTGCTGCTATTGATAAAGCGGGTATTGAATCAACATCTTTTGTAGCAATATTAGGTGCCGCAGGTTTAGCAGTCGGTTTTGCTTTACAAGGGTCCCTATCCAACTTTGCCGCCGGAGTAATGCTTATTATATTCAAACCCATTAAAGTAGGCGATTTTGTGGAAGCTGCCGGAGTAATGGGAAGCGTTGAAGAGATAGGTATTTTTGTTACTACACTTGTTACGCCCGATAATAAAACTATTTATGTACCAAATTCCCAAATGGGTGGCGGAATTATTACAAACTATTCCGTAAAAGATACACGCAGGGTTGATATGGAGTTTGGAATAGGATACTCAGATGATATTGATAAGGCTCGCAAAGTAATTTTCGAAGTCTTAAGCAACGATTCCAGAATTTTGAAAGACCCCGCCCCCGATGTATTTGTAGCAACTCTTGCCGACAGCAGTGTTAATTTCAAAGTTCGTCCTTGGGTTAATAAAGCTGATTATTGGGGTGTATATTTCGATGTTACGGAAAATATTAAAAAGAAATTTGATGAAAATAACATTTCCATACCTTTCCCCCAAACAGATGTTCATTTATACAACCAAAATTAAAATTAAAATAAATGTAGAGACCCGAAATTGAGTCTCTACATTTATTTATCCGTTATTTTTTTACCCGCTCAATTTTTAATTTGAAATCTTAAATAAAAAATTATATTATATTTACTTCACTAACAGTATAATATGGTTTTTATGTATGCATTAATAGACGGAAATAATTTTTATGTAAGTTGTGAACGGGTTTTTAATCCGAAACTTAACAACAAGCCTATTGTTGTTTTAAGCAATAACGACGGATGTGTAATTTCCCGTTCGAATGAAGCCAAAGCACTCGGAATAAATATGGGGCAACCCTCCTATCAACTAAACTCCATATTCCACAAATATAATGTTAAAATTTTCAGCACTAATTTTACTCTTTACGGAGATATGAGCCGGAGAATGCACTCAATACTTGCCACATTCAGCAAAGAAATAGAAATTTACTCGATTGACGAAGCATTTTTACACTTACAGGGTCATCGGAATTTTACTTATTATTATAACTTGGCAGAAAAAATTAGAAATACCGTATTAAAATATATAGGAATTCCTACAGGAATCGGCATTGCAAAAACCAAAACATTAGCTAAAATTGCAAATCACATTGCCAAACATAATACAAGCAAAAACAATATATGTGTATTGCTCACACAAAAAGAAATTCAAACAGCTTTGAAACAAACGCCTGTCGAAAAAATTTGGGGTGTGGGAAAAAAATTTGCCGCTATGTTGAAACTATATAATATAAATACCGCATATGATTTTACAAAACTATCCGAAGATTGGGTGAAAAGTAAAATGACAATAACCGGTGTAAATATGCAAAGAGAATTACGCGGCTATAATGAAATTAAATTGGATGATATCCGATCTCACAAAAAGTCGATTGCAACAACCAGAACATTCGGAAAAGCAACATGTGATTATAACACCGTTAAAACTGCTGTTGCAACATTCGCCGTGCGTTGTTCCGAAAAATTGCAAAAACAAAATTCCATTGCCGCTTTTATTACGGTTTTTATTAGAACGGACAAGCACAAAGAAGATGAACCGCAATATAGAAACAGTTTTATTTTAACCTTACCCGTAGCAACTGCAAGTGAAATGGAACTTGTAAAACATGCCGAAACCGCTCTACAAAAAATTTTCAAAAAAGGTTACAAATACAAAAGAGTAGGAGTAATTGTTACCGGCATTCTTGACAAACACGAAATACAACCCAATTTGTTTTACAACTACAATATTGAAAAACATGACAGAATATCGGAAACAATAAAAAAAATTAATACAAAACATGGAAAAGACTCAATTCGTCTTGCAACAATTTCCCCGTCGGAAACATGGCGTTTACAACGCAACTACCTTTCTCCCCGCTACACAACCGACTGGAAAGAACTTTTTGAAGTAAAAGCGAAATGAATTACATTTAATAATGCTTATGAATAGAATAAATTACCGTTCCCCAAATAACCAAATCATTATCCCGAGAAACTTTTATCGGCTCAAAATCCGGATTATCCGGCATTAAATAAATTGTATTGTTATCAATTATTTTTATTCGCTTTATTGTAAATTCTCCGTCAATAGCACAAACAAGAACAGAATTTTTGTGCGGTTGTACGGAACGATCGATAACTAAAATATCACCGTCATAAATACCCGCCCCAACCATAGATTCGCCACTTACCCTGGCAAAAAAAGTACTTTCCGGATTTTTAATTAAATGCTTATTTAAATCAAGACGTTCCTCCACATAATCATCTGCCGGCGAAGGGAAACCGGCTTTCAGTTTTGCTCCAACAAGCGGAAGCGTTACTTCTGTTTTTATATCGGGAAGAAAAATTTCCAACTTGCTTTTTCCGTTCTTTATTTTGTACACTTTCATATAAAATCCATATTTTCACATATACAAAGCAATTTTCAACAAAAGCTAATAAGAAAAAACCGGAGTGATAAGCTCCGGCTTTTATAAACATTATTTGTTTTGAGGAGGAAAATCCTTCAAGATTTTCGCAATAACCTCATCTCTTTCTTCGTCGGATAATTTATGAGTAATAATACCGGTACCGGTTCCTCTCCAAACCAATTCTTTCTTTGCCTTATCGGCCAAATCAATTACCAAAGTAGTTTCGTCATAATATGTAACATCGGTTTGGCTCATTCCGTAACCGGGTCCCCAACCTCTGCCGTACATTCCGTAACCATAACCGCCATAACCGTAATTTGTAATTTGCATTCTTTCTTTTTGACCTGCATGAAGAATCACAACAAAATCAGCTTGCTCGACAGGCACTTTTTTTAATCCTTTTTGAGTCAAAATTCTTTCTACGCTTGCAATCACACGCTTTTTAGCCAACGGGTCTTTACTTAAAGCATCACTAGCGGGCATTTCGCCTTGGTAAATCGCAAATGTTTTATACTTCGAAAAATCTACATTCGGATCATGATCTGTTGTAACCGTAACCGACGAACATCCCCAAAAACTAATCAATCCAATAATTGCCACTATTTTTAATAATCTCATATAACCTCCTTGTTGATAAAATCAATATTTATTCTTTTACATCCGTTTTGTTAAAAAAGTTCTCTTTTTCTTTTCGAGAAATCCACCCACCGCCTAAAGCTTTATATAATTTAATATATGCCGAAAGGTAACTTTGTTTAAGTTCCGACAATTCCAACTCGCTATTAAATAATGTTCTTTCCGCATCCAGAACTTCCAAATAACTTGCCGCTCCTTGATTATAACGCATTCGGGATAAACTCTCGGCATTTTGAGCAGCATTAACTTGACGTTTTTTTGCTTCCAATTCTCTTTTATATGTATCAACTTCCACCAGAGCATCTTCAACTTCGCGAAAAGCATTCAATACCGTTTTTTCGTAATTAAAAAGAAGTTGACGGGTTTTGGCTGCTTCTACTTCTACCCGGGCGCTATTTTTATTAAAATTAAATAGCGGGGCAAGTAAAGATGTCCCGGCCGACCACCCAAAACCATTATTAATTAATGTAGACAAATCATCGCTTGCTATCCCTAAAACTCCCGTTAAACTAATTGAGGGATATTGTTGGGCAGCAGCAACTCCTACACGTGCATTTTGTGCATGTAATAAATTTTCCGCTTTAAGAATATCCGGACGACGTTGTAAAATGTCGGAAGGAATTCCAACCGGAATTTCAGGGGGAATTTCATCTAAATTGACCGAAACATTTTCGGGGAGTATTTCTCCGGGATTTTTACCCAACAAAACCGAAAGTGCATTTTCTGTTTTTGCAACCGCACGTTCAAAAATCGGAACTGCGGAAGCCGCTGTTTCTCTTTGAATTTGTGCTTGATTCAAATCCAATTCCGGAATAATTCCTTTATCGTAACGTTGTTGAATAATATTTAAACTTTCTTCTCTCGTTCGCAATGTTGCTTTGGCAATTTTTAACCGTTGCTTATAATCCAACAAACGGAAATATGTACTGATAACTTCCGAAATGAGTCCTAACTGAACCGTTCGCAAAGAATATTCCGAAGCAAGCAAATTAGCCTTTGCCGCTTCTGTTGCACGTCTGTATTTACCCCAAAAATCGATTTCCCAGCTAAGTACCGGAGAAATTGAAAAATTTGTTGTTGTAGACGGCAATTTCATTCCAAGAGCAAAATTGCCTCTTGAAGCCCCGGCAGAAACATCCAACTTAGGATATCTATCCGCACCGGTAAAGGTAAGGCCTGCTCGCGCTTCTTCAATGCGGGCAATTGCAATATTCAAATCTTTGTTTTGCTCTAATGCCGTTATAACAAGTGTATCCAAAAGCGAATCACTAAATAGCTCCCACCATTCGATATTTGCAACGGAATCAACTTTCAGTGTATCGAACCTGTATGATTGTAATGTATCTACCTCCGGTTTTTCAAAATCCGGACCTACAGAACAACTTGAAAGAAGAAGAACAAGTATAACCGATAATATTAAAAATATTTTTTTCATTTTTTCCCGTTTACAAATCTCTATTAATTTTATTTATACTTTCTTTAATTTAAGATCTCTTTTTTCTTCGAATTTAAAAAATTTACCTATTGCAATAAAGAGCATCGGGTATAAAAACACACCGAGTACGGTTGCGATAGACATTCCGCCAAGTAAAGCAACTCCCATAACTTTACGGGCTTCGGCACCGGCACCGGAAGCAACAACAAGCGGAAGCACTCCGAGTATAAACGAAAATGCCGTCATAAGAATAGGACGGAAACGGAGTTTGGCGGCTTTAACCGCCGCATCATACAACGATAATCCTTTTTCAAATTCTATATTCGCAAACTCAACAATCAGAATTGCGTTTTTGGCAGCCATCCCTATCAACATTACAAGAGATATTTGTGCAAAAATATTATTCTCGTAACTCAAATCGAAGAAACGGAAAAGCCACAATAAAAACATTGCACCAAAAACAGCAAAGGGGGTTCCCATTAAAATAGACATTGGTATTGTCCAACTTTCGTATTGTGCGGCAAGAATTAAAAAGACAAAGAGTAATGAAAAAACAAAGACCACAGTACCCGAACCAGCTGCTTTCTTTTCTTGATACGACATATTGCTCCAGGCGTAGTCCATATCCGGAGGAAGAACTTCTGCGGCAACTTCTTCCAAAGCTGTCATTACTTGAGCGGAAGTATATCCTTTGGCAGGGCCCCCGGTTAATTCTACGGCTCGGTTAAGATTAAATCTGTTTGTAAAATCGGGGCCCTCTTTTTTCTCCACTTTCACAAAAGCGGCCAAGGGTACACTTTTCCCTTCTCTGTTCTTTACAAAAAATTGATTTATATCTTTTTCGCTTACACGATATTCCGGCTCCGCTTGAATATATGCCTTGTACAATCTACCGAAACGATTAAAATCGTTAACGTAAGCACCACCCAAAAACGCACTGATTGTTGTATACATATCGTTCAGTGGTATTCCGGCTTTAAGGGCTTTATCGCGATTAAGATTAAGATAGCGTTGCGGAACATTTGCGCGGAACGGTGTAAAGATTGAACCGACTTCCGGACGCTTTGATGCGGCCATTAAAAATTTCATCGAGTTTTCTGCAAGGTATGAAGGGGAATTTCCTCCCTTATCCAATAACATAAAAGTAAAACCGGAGCCACTTCCTAACCCCGGAATTGCAGGCGGACCAAATGCAAAAACTTGAGCACCTTTAACTTGCGCAAATAATTTATTAAGTTTTTGTGCTACTTCGTTTGCGGTTAAATCTCTTTTGCCCCATTCGGTAAGGGAAAGAAAGATGAATCCGCTGTTAGGCAATACACTACCCGAAAGCATACTGTAGCCTGCAGCAGTGGTTACATATTCTACTTCGGGTACTCTGGAAATTATTTCTTCCACTTGCTTGGAAATTCTATTTGTTCGTTGTAACGAGGCGGCATCGGGCAATTGGATATTTACAAAAAGATATCCCATATCTTCTTCGGGAATAAATCCGCCGGGTAAAAACTTACCTACCAATACGGTTGCCAATGTAATTAAAACAATAAAAACTATTCCTCGTTTTATTTTACCGGCTACCACGTTGGTAAAACTCATATACTGTACTGTGGATTTATCGAACACTTTATTAAACCAAGCAAAAAATTTGCCCAAAATTCCTTTATAGGGTTTCGGTTCTCTTAACAATATGGAACACAAGGCCGGACTTAATGAAAGAGCATTGATTGATGAAAATATTACGGAAACGGTAATTGTAATTGCAAATTGTTGATATAGACTACCCGTAATACCAGACATCATAACAGTTGGGGTAAAAACGGCAATTAAGACCAGTGTTGTTGCTATAACAGGAGCGGTTACTTCTTTCATTGCGGCTTTTGTTGCTTCTTGTGCATTCATTCCTTTGGCAATATTTACTTGGACGGCTTCCACAACAACAATTGCATCGTCAACCACAATACCTATTGCAAGCACCAATCCAAGCAACGATAAAACATTCACGGTAAAACCGAGCATTGGGAACAAAATAAATGCTCCGAGCAACGAAACCGGAATTGCAATTGTCGGGATTAATGTTGCACGCCAATCTTGTATAAACAAAAACACCACTAACACAACAAGCAACAAGGCAATTATTAATGTTACAACTATCTCTTCTATTCCGGCTGTAATCGGTTTTGTTGCGTCTATGGAAATATTATAATCCATTCCATCGGGAAATTTTTGTGAAAGCCGGTGAATAGTGGCTTTAACTTCATCAGCCAATTCAACGGCATTGGAACCCGGAGCCTGATAAATTGCAATAATGGCGGTAGGTTTTTTGTTAAAACGTGTAAATGCTCTGTAAGCTTCTAAGCCTAATTCTACTCTTGCAATATCTCTTATTTTAACTTGTGACCCGTTTTCTGTTGTTCTTACAACAATTTCTCCGAACTCTTTTTCCGTTTTTAATCTATCCGGCAATCTTACGGTATAGGTAAATTCCGTACCCGGAGGTGCCGGTTCCGCCCCGAATTTTCCGCCGGGAACAATTACATTTTGTTCGCGAATTGCAGTAATAATTTCGGGAACAGTAATATTCAATCGTGCTAATTTATCCGGTTTAATCCAAATACGCATCGAATAATCACTGGCACCAAGTACATCCACACGTCCAATACCTTTAATGCGAGCCAATACATCTTTAATATTAATTAGTGCATAATTCCCAAGAAAATTCTGGTCAAACTTTTCTTCGGAAGTAAGAGTAATAAGCATTAAAATAT
Organism: uncultured Melioribacteraceae bacterium; assembly: GCA_964617555.1. Classification (GTDB taxonomy): domain Bacteria; phylum Bacteroidota; class Ignavibacteria; order Ignavibacteriales; family Melioribacteraceae; genus 1-14-2-50-31-20. The sequence goes on from CAZTYP010000053.1 coordinate 12,833, forward strand.
TCGGCAAAGATTTTTTTGTTGTTACGCCAAGTCTTTTTACCTCTTCCGGAAGTTTTGCGGTTGCAGCGGAAACTCTGTTTTGCGTAAAAACGGTACTCATATCCGGATCGGTTCCAACATCAAAAGAAACCTCGATAGTCATACTTCCGTCGTTAGAGTTTGTTGACTTCATATAAATCATATTTTCAACGCCGTTAATCTCTTGTTCCAAAGGTGAAGCAACCGATTGCTCAACATTAACGGCATTTGCTCCGGTGTATGAGGCACGTACCTCAACAATCGGAGGAGTTATATTAGGATATTGCTCAATAGGTAACCCCAATAAGGAAACAATACCTATAATAGTAATAACAATGGCAATAACCATTGCAACAATCGGTCTTCGTACAAAAAAACTTCCCATATTATTTCCCGACCTTTTCTGTGCTGAAAGAGAGTTTTGCTTCAACCGGATTAACCGTTATTCCGGACTTAACTTTCTGTAATCCCTCATAAACAACTCTATCCCCTTCTTGCAAACCATTTTGAACCAACCAGAAAGAACCGACGGTTTCACCCAAATCAACTTTTTTCTGTTCAATTTTGTTTTCACTATTTACAATAAAAACCGAATGCCTCCCTTGAAGTTCGGTAACACACCGCTGCGGAACCAATATTCCGTTCGGTATTACAGCTGTTTGTGCTCTTATTTTTCCAAAAAGTCCTGGACGCAATAATCCGCTCGGATTTGGGAACGATGCTTGTACTAAAATTGCCCCTGTTTGGCTATCTACCCCCCTATCAATAAATCTTACTGTCCCGATTTCGGGATATATTGTACCGTCGGAAAGAATTAGCCGAAGAGGTTTCTTTTCAATGTTCTCATTTTTCTTCTTATTTTGAAAAACTTCTTTAAAAATTTTCAAATAATCGGCTTCGGTTAAATAAAACTCTACAAGCATTGTATCAATTTTTGAAACTACGTTAAGAATAACCGGATTGGGAGATTGCCCAACAAAACTACCGACTTTAGCTTTCGTTTTACCGATAATTCCATCTATATGCGAACGGACTTTAGTATAACTGAGTTGAATATTTGCCGCTTTTAAATTTGCTTTTGCAGCTTCTACCATTGCCTTTGCCGCGTCGTAGTTTGCAATTGCTGCATCCAAATCGCTTTTACTAACGGCATTATTTTCCGCCAGCGGTTTTATGCGTGCCAACTCACTTTTTGCATGTGCCAAATTGGTTTTTGCTTCGGCAAGTTTACTTAACTGTGCGGCAGCTTGTGCTTCGTATTGTTGACTTTCAATTGTATAGAGCAATTGTCCTTTTTTTACCCTTCCTCCTTCTTTAAAATGAATCCCTTCCAGAAATCCGGGAACCCTTGCACGAACGGAAATATCTTTAATTCCGGAAATGCTCCCTACAAAATCTTTGTATAACACAACCTTTTGAGCATGTATTGAATATACTTCTATTTCCGGGACATTATTCTCTTCATTTTCATTGCCGCCACACGACATTAAAAGGATAAAAGTCATAATTAATAAAATTATACCATATTTTTTTTCCATTTTCATCTCAATGCTAAATAGTTTTTTGATATCACTATATATTTTTTGCTCCTTAAAATAGCAATTACTTTAACAAAAGAAAAGGACTCTTTATCCTAAAAAGCTAAGTTTTATTAATCTTGCATATATAAATTATTTTCGAAATATTCTACCGATAATTTTTAACGGTCCGAACAAATTTTTCAAACGCATTTTTGCATTGTTCCCGTAAAAAAGATAAAGGATTGATTTAAGTCCGTTGTAAAGCTCTTTGCTGTAAGGATGCCACCAAATATTTTTTTTAACTCCGGGCAAAATATCGTTTACAATTGTTTGCGGTTCCACCATTTCCATTAAACCCATTTCTCCGTGAGTTCTTCCCAAGCCCGATTCCTTGAAACCTCCCCAGGATGTTTCGGCTAATCCATGACTCATCAGATGGTCGTTAATTGTAATAACACCGGCTTTAATCCGTTTCCCCAATTCGACGGCTTTTTTATGATTTTTTGACCACACGGAACCGGTTAACCCCAGGTTGGAATCGTTCGCCAACTTAATTGCCTCGTCCATATTATCAACTTTCATTACACCGAGTAACGGCCCGAATGTTTCTTCTTTCATCATTAACATATTGTGATTAACATTGGTTAAAATTTTAGGAGTAAAAATATTTTTGGAATTATCCGTCGTTTTCGATTCCGCGAAAAGTACGGCTCCGTTTTTCAAGGCATCGTCAAGATGAAGTTTTACGGTTTGCACTTGTTTTTCGGTTGTCATTACTCCAACATCCGTGCTAAAATCATTAGGAGCTCCAACTTTGAGGGATTCAATTTTTACTTTAAGCGCATTCATAAAGTTATCGTAAATTTTTTGATGAACATATATGCGTTCAACACCGCCGCAACTTTGCCCTGCATTGGAAAGCCCAGCCCAAACGGCTCCGTTAACCGCTCTGTCAATATCCGCATCTTCACAAACCAGCATTGCATCGTTACCGCCAAGCTCAAGCGAAACGGGTGTGAGAGTATCTGCGGCTATCTTCATCAAACTTTTGCCCACGGGGACCGACCCCGTAAAAAAGAGTTTGTCTATTCCATATTTAAGAAACGCCTCTCCGGCAATTCGCCCGGGAATATTGATATATTGAAACAATCCGTCGGGTAAATCCGCGCTTAAAATTGCATCACGTAAAGCCGTTCCTACAAGTTGTGTTTCCGTAGCGGTTTTTAATACAACACCGTTGCCGGCAATTAATGCCATAATAACTTCGGAGTAAGGAATGGCAAACGGATAATTCCACGGAGAAATAACTCCCACAACTCCGAACGGTTCGTATCTTACAAAGGATCTTTTATTTGCCAAAATTAAGGATGACGGACGAATGCGTTTGGGTTTCAAAAATTTCGGAGCTTTTTTGGCATAATATTGTGTTGCCATTACGGCGGGCAAAATTTCCGTTGATAAAGCATCAAAACGGACTTTCCCGTTATCCTCTGAAATCGTTTGAACAAGCAAATCAATATTTTCGACAAGATAATTTTTTATTTTCAGAATTTTTGAACTCCGTTCCCTAAGCGGAACTTGTTTCCACTCCGATTGCGCTTTACGGCTTGCAACAATCATATCTTGCAAATCGTTTATTGTATGCAAACCAAATTTTCCAATACTCTTACCCGTTGCAGGATTATATGAAACGGTTTCCATGCTTTACTCCAAGATTTATTTTGTCTGTGGGAACTTTTTAAATCTGAATTCGTCTATCTATACATGGAAATAAAATTACTAATTAACAATGCAAATAACAAAAGCATGCTTAAAAATATTCGTCCCGAGAGGTAAAGATGAAAAATTTCTCCAAACTCCTGTTCCTTTTACTGTTTTTTACAATCAAATTATTTCCAGCCGACAGCACACAGACAGATAAAAACTTAATTAACGTATTTATTGATTGCCATCATTGCGATATGAATTACATACGCACCGAAATTACATTTATTAATTATGTTATGGATAGAAAAAATGCAGACTTGCATATTCTGGTAACAAGGCAACACACCGGAAGCAACGGACGTGAATATACCCTTAGTTTTATAGGCAGAAAAAAATTCATAAACAAAAACGATACCCTTTCATTTTTTACTCAACCGGATAATTCCGACGATGAAGTTCGCCGAAAGATGGTTAACACACTTAAGTTGGGATTAATACGTTATGTTGCCGCAACCGAAGCCGCAAACAATATTAATATTACATATAATTCGAACGGTGCAGAAAAACAATCTATTGTTGATCCGTGGGATTATTGGGTTTTTAGAACCAGACTACACGGATATTTCCGGGGTGAAGAATCTTACACAACCATCTTTTTGAATGCATCAATGAATGTTAACAGAATAACGGAGAATTGGAAATTTAAGTCGTCTTTTTCATCATACTATACCGAAAGTAATTTTTCTCATAAAACAACACAGTTTTCCAGCTATACTCGTTCCAATATTGCGGAGGTTCTTCTTGTAAAAAGTATTTCCAATCATTGGTCCTTAGGTGGTAATACCCGATGCGGCAACTCCACTTATATGAATTACAAGATTTTTGCTGAAATTGCACCGGCAATTGAATATAATATTTATCCGTATTCGGAATCAACCAGAAAAATTTTCAGAATTCTTTATCAAGTAGGCTATGCATATGCACAATTTAACGAAATGACCATTTACGATAAACTTGAAGATGCAAAATTCAAACAGTCTTTAGAAGTTGCTCTCGAAATTAAACAACCGTGGGGAACGGTTGAAACAAGTATTGAAGGCTCAAACTTTTTTTACGATTTTTCAAAAAACCGTTTGGAAATGGATGTTGAACTTTCTTTGAGGTTATTTAAAGGATTTACGCTAGATATTGACGGCGGCTATTCCTTAATTCATGATCAACTTAATATACCTAAAAGCGATATTTCCGATGAAGAAGTATTGTTGAGAAGACGACAATTGGAAACACAATACGAGTTTTACACATCCATCGGAGTCAGTTATACATTCGGTTCAATATACAATAATATTGTTAATCCGAGATTCGGAAATTAAATAAAAAGCTATTGCAAAACCATACATTCGATAATTATAAATGTCGTATCTGTTTATCCGTTACTTCCTTTTTTATTGGCATTTACCAAATCACTTTTATATTTTCATCTACAATAAATAGAATTACTAATTGATAATTACTACATAAACGGAATTACCATGATAAAAAAGATTATCCTTTTTGTACTGCTTTTATCTCTTTTGCTCGGATGCTCCGACAAACAAAATAAAAGCCGGAATAACGCAAAAAAAACAAATACAGAACAAGAAATAAAAAAACTTCCACAAAAAGAAATTGAGAAGCTTTTTAATGCGGCATTAAATAATAAAGGAGAAATTATTGCAAAATATATTGAAGAAGGAGGAGACCCCGATATATTAAATTCCAACGGACAAACATTATTGATGTACGCCGCCTATAACGGGCATACCGATTTATGCGAATATTTGCTGAGAAGAGATGCCGATATTTCCACGAAAGATAACGAAGGAAGAACAGCTTTGATGTATGCTTCCACAGGCCCTTTTTCTGAAACCGTAAAATTATTACTTGAAAATAACGCTAAACCGAATGTTATTGACAACAAAGAAAAATGGACTGCTCTAATGTTTGCCGCCTCGGAAGGAGAAGCAGAAGTAGTACGAATTTTATTGAATTACGGGGCAGATGCAACTTTAAAAGATATTGACGGTGACACAGCGGAATCTTTTGCAAAACAAAAAGGACATATCGAAGTGGTAAAAATATTAACCGAGCATTAGATTATTTAAGCCATTAACAGAACCTTTTTTTTATTAATTTCATCAATTTTATTGCCGCTTCCGGAATTTTTGTACCGGGCCCAAAAATAGCGGCGGCACCGTGCTCGTACAAATAATTATAATCTTGCGGTGGAATTACCCCGCCGATTATTACAATAATATCTTCACGTCCCAATTTTTTCAATTCCTCTACTAATTGAGGCAATAATGTTTTATGTCCGGCTGCAAGAGAACTCATTCCTACAACATGCACATCATTTTCAACCGCTTGTTTAGCCGCTTCTTCAGGCGTTTGGAAAAGCGGACCGATGTCAACATCAAAGCCCAAATCCGCATAAGCCGTTGCCACAACTTTTGCTCCGCGGTCGTGCCCGTCTTGTCCTAATTTTGCAATCATAATTCGAGGGCGTCTTCCTTCTTCGTTTGCAAATTCGTCGGTTAATTTTTTAGCTTTTTCAATACTCATATCTTTCTCGGTGTTAAATTCTCCGCTGTAAACTCCGGAGATTATACGCGTTACACTTTTATATCTGCCCCATACTTTTTCAATGGCAAAAGATATTTCACCAAGTGTAGCTCTTGCTCTTGCCGCCTCAACGGAAAGCTCAAGTAAATTTCCGTTACCGTTTTTTGCGGCATTTGAGATTTTTTCAAGTGCAAGTTTTACTTTGCCAGCATCTCTGTTCTTTTTTAATTCTCTAATTTTTTTTATTTGCGATAACCTTACGGCAGTATTATCAATTTCTAAAATATCAATCGGGAACTCTTTTTCCAAACGGTATTTATTTACTCCGATAATAACTTCCTCACCGGAATCTATGCGTGCTTGCTTTCTTGCCGACGCTTCTTCAATCCTCATTTTGGGAATACCGGCTTCAATCGCTTTTGTCATTCCTCCGTACGATTCAATTTCGTGGATATGTTCCCATCCTTTTTTTAAAAGCTCGCCGGTTAAATATTCAAGATAATAGGACCCCGCCCAAGGGTCAATAACTTTTGTAATATCCGTCTCTTCCTGCAAAAAAAGTTGCGTATTACGTGCAATGCGTGCGGAAAAATCCGTGGGTAAGGCAATTGCTTCGTCCAAAGAATTTGTATGTAACGATTGTGTATGCCCCATTGCGGCTGCCATTGCTTCAATGCAAGTACGGATAACATTGTTAAACGGGTCTTGTGCGGTTAAACTCCAACCGGACGTTTGCGAATGAGTTCTTAGAGACATTGATTTAGGATTTTTAGGATTAAATTGTTTAATCAATTTTGCCCATATTAAACGGGCGGCACGCATTTTTGCAACTTCCATAAAAAAGTTCATCCCTTGTGCCCAAAAGAAAGAAAGCCTCGGAGCAAAAGAATCTATATCCAATCCGGCGTCAATACCCGTACGAACATATTCCAAACCGTCGGCTAAAGTATAAGCCATTTCCAAATCCGCAGTAGCGCCGGCTTCTTGCATATGATAGCCGGAAATTGAAATACTGTTAAACTTGGGCATATTTGCAGAAGTAAATTTGAATATATCAGCAATTATCCGCATGGAAATTTTTGGGGGATAAATATATGTATTACGTACCATATACTCTTTTAAAATATCGTTCTGAATAGTACCGGCAAGCAATTCCGGTTTTACTCCCTGTTCTTCCGCCGCAACAATATAAAATGCAAGCACGGGCAACACGGCTCCGTTCATTGTCATGGAAACGGACATTTTATCTAGAGGAATATTATTGAACAAAATCTTCATATCCTCAACGGAATCTATTGCTACACCGGCTTTGCCCACATCACCGATTACACGTTCATGGTCGGAATCGTAACCGCGATGCGTTGCCAAATCGAATGCAACTGAAAGCCCCATTTGCCCTTGTGCCAAATTACGGCGATAGAATGCATTACTCTCTTCAGCTGTCGAAAATCCGGCATATTGTCTTACTGTCCAAGGACGCGTAACATACATTGTGCTGTACGGACCGCGCAAAAACGGCGGAATACCCGATAGATAATCGAGATGTTCAAGATTTTCAATATCTTTTTTTGTAAACAAAGGAGTTACAATAATTTGCTCAACTGTTTTATATGATTTTTCAGGTAAAGGGTTCTCCCCTTCTATATCTTCTTTTCGTAAGATTTTTTCTTCAAATTTCAATTCAATATTTGTAAAGTCGGGATATACCATTAATGCTCCAATTAATTTTCTTCCGTAATATTCTCATCATACACATTTAAAAAACCGGAAAGCAATTCGAGTGCATCGGCATTCATATAAATAAATCTGTCAACACCGTTCTTTTTGTATTCGCTCTCTTTCTCTTTAGGATTACCGGCAAGCACAATAACCGTTTGCGGTTTTTCTCTTTTTACTTCTTTGGCAAATCGGATAATAATTTCGGGATAATTATTATCTGACGAACAAATAACAATTATTTTACTTTTTGATTTTATTATTTCGCTTATTGCTTCCGTATAATTACTTTTATATTCATCGGAAATATTCACTTCAAATCCGCCCACTTCAAAAAAACCGCGAGCAAAATCAACTCTGGCTTTATATTCCTTAATTCCTCCGAAACGAACAAGCAATGCTGAGGGTTTGGTTTTCAGTTTTTCCTTTATTTTTTCTCCTCTTAATCGCAATTTTTCAAAAGATAGAGCCAACCGATGTTTTTTTATTGGAGATATTTTTACCGGTTCACCTTTTAACATACTTCTGCAAGCACCGGAAATTTCGCGTAATGTTGCTCCGGCTAACAATGCTTCCGCCGTAATATCTATTGGTTCGCTTTCCCAATCGGCAGAAAGTCGATGAAGAATTTCAATTATTTTTTCATTACTTTTTTTATCGGTTGAACTTCTTATTTTTTTCAAATGTTCAGCCCGCTTTTTCAGAAATGCTGTATAATTAAATTCATTTGTTTCTGCTTCCGGCATTTTCTCTTTAGGATTAACATATTTGTTGGTACCCACAATAACCGATTTGCATTCAGCAATCTCTTTTTTTCGTTTATTATAAACCAGATTAATCTTTTCATGAATATAACCGTTTTTTAGGCACTCTATTATTCCGCCGGTTTTTTCAATTTTTTGAAATTCTTTCCATGCTTTTTTTGCCAATTCGTCCGTTAAAGTTTCAACAAAATAAGACCCGCCCGCAGGATCAACCGGAATTGAAAATCGTGATTCTTCTTTTAAAATAATTTGTGTGTTTCGTGCAATTCTTCTCGAAAAATCATCGGGAAAAGAAAAAAGAGAATTAAAAGGTAAAGTCCTTATTCCCTTTACACCACCCGCAATTGCGGAAAACGCTTCGGTTGTTCCACGCAACATATTAACATACGGGTCCAGAATCGTTTTATTAAATTGCAAAGAGACGGCATGTAAATCAATTCCTACAAATGTTTTATTGCCGTTATTATTAAATGCGGTAATTAAATTTTTCCATAATAATTTTGCGGCACGGAATTTTGCCACCTCGGTGAAAAAAGAATTTCCGATACCGAGTGTTACCGTAAAACTTTCGGCAACAATATTAAGATCTAAACCCATATTAATAAAAGCTCTTATATATTCGGCTCCTGTTGCCAACATAATTGCAAGCTCTTGCACACTACTTGCCCCGCTTTCAGCATACGGAATAGTTGACACGTTGCAAGTTTTAAGAAAAGGGGCATTCTTTTTTGACCATTCAATCGATTTTTTTATACCGACCAACGCTGAATTTAACGGAACGGGCAACTCACCTTCTGCAGCAAGATATCCAAGCGGGTCTGCCGCAACAACACCGGAAATATCAGCAATATCAATTCCTTCCTTTTTACAATAAGCCGATAATAGTGAAAGTAACTGCACCGAGGAAAATCCGCATTCGATAACAAGAGGATATTTGGTAATATCAATTCCGCTTAATATTTTACCAAAACTGTTTAATTCGCTAAACGAAAGCCCATCTTTCCCAACTTCTTCAGGTATTGCATAATCTGCGTCCAAGCCCTTTTGTGTTGCTTTATCCAACGCAATAAAAATGCTGTTTTGTCCGTTGGCTAATGCTTGTTTTAATGCGGAGTTAAATTCGGTAACATCCGGTGTGGCAATCTCCTGATTTATTAACCAATTCGTCTCTGATGTTTCTCCCCTTCTACTGCCGGCAAAAATATTTTGCTCAATCCTTTTATTTTTCAAATCTTTTTGTGTATAAATAGGATTAAGAGTAATTCCGTCGTTAGTTTTACGAAACAATTTTTCGTATGAGTGCCCTTTTAAATCCTTTTCAACTTTTGCTTTCCATTCTTCAATAGTAGGCACGGGAAAATCATCCTTAAGATGAAACTCCTCGGGAAGTTGAATTTTATTACCTGTTTGCATAATATCCTTTTTTACTTTTCATTATAAATAAGCGAACAATATTTATGCCAGTGGAAAGGAGCAAAATTCAAAGGATTTTAGAAGA
>CAZTYP010000054.1:0-13232 GCA_964617555.1 uncultured Melioribacteraceae bacterium
CGATTTAAGCGAGATATATTCGTTTGGCGGATTGGTTTACAGAAGCGGTTTGAGCTATGCTTTATACCGAACTCCTTATTGGGTGCCCGATCCGTACAATTTACTTCACGATCCGGGGACAAAATATGAAGGTTTTCAACCAACATTTGAAACAAACATTTTTGATAATGAATTTACAGCCGGATACAGATCACAAAAGAACGGTTGGAAATATGACTTAAGTTATACATATGGAAGCAACAGTGTTGATTATACAATTGGAAATACTCTTAACCCCTCTTTAAAAGCACAAAGCCCTACTGAGTTTAATGCCGGCGGTTACAGATTTAATAACAATATTATCAACTTGGATATCTCCAAATTATTATTCGATAAATTGTTTTTGAATATCGGCTCCGAATTTAGAATAGAAAATTTTGTTGCGGTTGAAGGTGAGGAAGCATCTTATATCGGCGGAGGGGCACAATCCTTTCCGGGGCTCCAACCTCAAAATGCGGTTGATGCCAAACGCACAAATATAGGTGCTTACCTGGATTTAGGTTACGATATAACCAATAATTTATTTGTTGGCGGTGCAATCAGATATGAAAATTATTCCGATTTCGGAAATAATATTTCCTATAAATTCAATGCACGTTTAAAAACTTCCGATAACAAATATAGTCTTCGCGGTGCGGTTTCTACCGGTTTCCGTGCTCCATCATTGCATCAAATTTATTTGAGTAATGTGCAAACATTAATATCGGGCGGAACCATTAGCAACCAAGGAACTTTTAATAACAATAGTCCAGTCCTTCGTCAACTTGGTGTTGATAAATTAAAAGAAGAAGACGCAATGAACTTTACAATCGGTGCAGCAGCACGCCCTATTAATAATTTATTTATCAGTGTTGATTTGTATCAAATAAATATTGATGACAGAATAGTTTATTCCAGTTCAATTACTTCAAACGATACAACATCAACCGTGGGTAAAATTCTTAAAGCAAACGATATTACATCCCTAAAATTCTTTATTAATGCTGTTGATACAAAAACCCAAGGGATTGATATTGTTGCAAATTACAAATATCGCAGATGGGGTTTTAACTTGGCAGCCAACTTTGCAAAACAAGAAATAGACGGAAAAATTAAAACTCCGGATGTTTTGGCTAAGGACGGAATTGACATCTTTGACAGAAAAGAACAATCCAGATTGGTAAGTGCGCGTCCGAATACTAAGGTAGTTTTAGGATTATCTTACGATTTTAATCCTGTAAAAGTAGGGTTAAACAGTACATATTTTGGAGAAGTTACTTGGAAGCATGTAAATAACGGTTTGAACGGCGTTGACCTCGGAAACGGTCCGCTTCCTACCGATGACGCCGCTTACGATCAAACTTTCGGTGCAAAAGTAATTTTCGATTTAAACCTAAGATATGCTATCACTCCTCAGATTGCCTTTAGTTTTATGATTAATAATTTACTCGATACTTACCCCGATAAAATTGATACAAAAGGAGATTTTGTTACCAACCTCGGTGGACGTTTTGTTTATCCGTGGGAAGTTAACCAATTCGGTTTTAACGGAAGAGTATTTTTAGCCACATTAAACTTTACGTTGTAAAAGCAATTATATTTGTTTTCTTAAGCCTGCTCTATTGAGCGGGCTTTTTTATTTTAGGTAAAAACCGAAAAAACGGTATTTTTATTAAAACTTTTGTATATCAAAAAACTCGTAATCGTTAATCAATATCTTTTGGTAAAAAATTTCTTTTTTCTTAATTTAGTACCATAATGTTGGTGTAATATTATTCTCAAAATTATTTTATTATTCGGATTAATAATTGCTTAATAAAAAGAACATACAGCTACTTATTACAATTCTAAATATTCTCGGGAAAGATATTGCATCTTAGAAAGGTTACTGTAAAAAGTAACCTTTTTTATTTTAAACAGATTTTAAAGGAGCTTAATATGGCTAAAGCAAAAGGCGATATTACAATCGAAATTGAAAAATGCAAAGGATGTGAGCTTTGCGTTGAAGCTTGTCCGGAGGATGTTATTGGAATGTCCACGGAGGTAAATCAGAAAGGATACCTTTATGCCGTAAAGGTTGTTGATGCCTGTACCGGCTGTACAAATTGTGCTCTTGTTTGCCCCGATGCTGTTATTACTGTTTTTAGGGAAGTGAAACAAAAAAAAGAACAAGTAGCAACAATAACAAATGTAACTGATAACATAACAGTAACGGTGGACAAATGAAAAAATTAATGAAAGGAAATGAAGCTTTGGCGGAAGCGGCAATACGTGCCGGTGCCGATGCTTATTTCGGCTATCCGATTACTCCGCAATCGGAAGTTCTGGAATATCTTAGTCGCGAAGCAAAAAGGCGAACAGGTATGATTGTTTTGCAAGCGGAAAGTGAGGTTGCTTCTATTAATATGGTTTACGGCGCTGCCGGTACCGGTAAAAAAGTTTGGACTTCTTCCTCCAGCCCGGGTATTAGTTTAATGCAAGAGGGTATCTCATATATAGCTTCGGCAGAGTTACCTTGTTTAATTGTAAACGTACAACGCGGCGGTCCGGGGCTTGGAACAATTCAACCCGCACAAGCGGATTATTTTCAAGCCGTTAAAGGCGGTGGCCACGGCGATTATCATCTTATTGTTCTTGCTCCTTCTACTGTTCAGGAGATGGCGGATTTTGTAAAACTTTCTTTTGAACTTGCTTTTAAATACCGTAATCCCGTTATGATACTTGCAGATGGGGCTTTGGGACAAATGATGGAAAAAGTGGAATTTTTTGAACAAGAAGAACGTAAGCATATTATTTATGATTGGGCAACAACAGGTAAAACAAAAGAGCGCGATAGTAACGTAATTACTTCGTTGCACATTAAACCGGATAAAATGGAAGAAATAAACATTCATCTTCAAAAAAAATATAAAGAGATTGAAGAAAATGAAATACGTTACGAGGAAATTATGTGTGATGATGCTGATTATATAATTACTGCATTCGGACTTGTTGCTCGTATTTGCACAAAAGCTGCTGAAATGGCTCGCGAAAAAGGTTTGAAAGTTGGCGTATTTCGTCCAATTTCTTTATTCCCGTTCCCTTACGAGCAAATAAAATCCCGTTCCGGAAATATTAAAGGAATTTTGGATGTAGAAATGAATGCGGGACAAATGGTAGAGGATGTAAAGCTTGCAGTAAACGGAAAAGTTCCTGTAGAGTTTTTCGGAAGAATGGGGGGAATGGTTCCGTCTCCGGATGAAATTCTAGAAGCCCTTGAAAATTATATTGCAGGAGGCAAATTATGAATGAAGAAATGATAAAAACTACAGTATTCGAAAGACCAAAATCTTTAATAGATACGGATATGCACTATTGTCCGGGTTGCGGGCATGGTGTGGCACACCGTTTAATTACCGAAGTTATTGATGAAATGGGAATACAAGGCGAAACAATCGGAGTTGCTCCGGTCGGATGTTCCGTGTTTGCTTACAATTATATTAATGTCGATTTTTCTGAAGCCGCACACGGACGTGCTTCCGCCGTTGCGACCGGAATAAAAAGGGTTTTGCCCGATAAGTTCGTTTTTTCGTATCAAGGTGACGGAGACCTTGCAGCAATAGGTACAGGTGAAACAATTCATACATGCAACAGAGGTGAAAATATCCTTATAATTTTTATTAATAACGGCATTTACGGAATGACAGGCGGACAAATGGCTCCCACAACTTTGGAAAATATGAAATCTACCACTACTCCTTTCGGACGAGATGCTTCCATTATGGGATATCCCTTAAAAATAACCGAGCTTGTTGCAGCACTTCCCGGAACGTATTATGTAACACGCCAGTCAGTCCACAAACCTTTGAATGTTCGCAGAGCAAAAAAGGCAATTCAAAAAGGATTTGAATATCAAAAACGGAATAAAGGAACTTGCTTTGTGGAAATTGTTTCCAATTGTCCGTCCAACTGGAAAATGACACCTGTAGAATCGAATAAATGGCTGGATAAACATATGTTAGATTTTTATCAACTCGGCGATTTGAAAGTACCAAACGAGAAGGAGGCATAAAATGACTGAAGAGATTGTAATTGCCGGATTCGGAGGACAAGGCGTTCTTTCCATGGGATTAATTTTAAGTTACTCCGGCATGATGGAAAATAAAGAAGTTAGCTGGATGCCTTCTTACGGACCCGAAATGAGAGGGGGTACGGCTAATTGTATTGTTATTATTAGTGATGAAAAAATCAGTTCTCCAATTATTGCTAAGTTCGATACTGTTATTGCTCTTAATCAACCTTCCGTAGATAAATTTGAATCGATGGTGAAAAAGGGCGGATTGATGATATATGAAAGTACCAACGTTCTTTCTCCGCCGACACGTACGGATATTGATATTGTGGGAATTGCCGGAAGTGCGGAAGCTGCAAAAATGAAAAACACAAAAATAATGAATATGATTATGTTGGGTGCTTTCCTTAAAAAGAAACCTATAATTAAATTTGAAAATATTATTGAAGGATTAAAACAGGTTCTCCCCGAACGCTACCACCATTTAATACCTTTAAATACCGATGCCTTACACAAAGGAATGGAATTGGCAAGCTAAATTTCTTCACTCACGGATTGTTTTCAATCTGTGAGTGATAATTCTTTTTCCGCTTTTTATTAATAATCTTTTTTTTTCTGAAAACAATCACTCTGTACAGCTAACCTAAAAATTTAATTCGAATTAAAGGAGAAATTATGAGAAAATTGAAGCTGTTATCAGACCTAATAAACTCGAAGAACTTCATCTTTCATTGCGTAATGCGGGTTTTAACGGACTTACAGTTCCGGAAGTGAGAGGTTACGGAAGACAAAAGGGGCATACAGAAATTTATCGAGGTTCGGAATATAATTTGGAGTTTATACCCAAAATACGATTTGAATTGGTGTGTGCTGTAAAATATTGTGAGGAGGTTTTTTGGATACTTTGGGATTCTACGATTTTGCCGGCTCAACTATTGTTCATTCTGTAGGTGGATGGGGGCACTTTCGGTTCATCTTATAGGAGGAATTTTTGGAACACTGGCTGTAGGAATTTTAGGAGAAAAAGCCGGTTGGCATCAGTTTAAAATCCAACTCATAGGTGTTTTCTCTGTTGCGGCTTTTATTTTACCCTTTACCGCATTGCTTTGGGGTGTGTTGAAAAAAACTATTGGAATTCGTGTTTCCGAAGAAAAAGAATATTACGGATTGGATGTTGGTGAACACGGTATGGAATCATATCCGGATTTTGAAAAAGTATCGTGATATAAATTTTTTAAAGTGTAATCCAAAATATTAAATATAAGACATAAAATTTTTCTCCGTACTTCTCCTTATAACGGTAAACTTTGTAATATTAATTTACTTGATTAAGTTCCGTATAGATAATATGTTTCACAAATATATTTTTAAAAAAGTTAAATACAACGGAGTAAAAATGTCTGAGTATGTAAAAGATTTGGTAGCCGAAGTTAAAGCAAAAAATCCGAGTGAACCGGAATTTCACCAAGCGGTTGAAGAAGTTCTTACATCTTTGGATGTGGTGTTGGAACGGCACCCCGAATACAGAGCCAACAAAATTTTAGAACGTTTAGTGGAGCCGGAAAGAGTTTTTATGTTTCGGGTTCCGTGGGTAGACGACCGCGGAGAAGTACAAATTAATAGAGGTTACAGAGTGCAAATGAATTCCGCAATTGGTCCTTATAAAGGAGGATTGCGTTTTCACCCCTCGGTTACTTTGGGAATTTTGAAATTCTTGGCTTTTGAACAGGTATTTAAAAACAGTTTAACAACGCTACCGATGGGTGGAGGCAAAGGCGGTTCCGATTTTAATCCCAAAGGTAAAACGGATGCCGAAATTATGAGATTCAGCCAAAGTTTTATGACGGAATTATTCCGTCACATTGGGCCCAATGTTGATGTTCCCGCCGGTGATATTGGTGTTGGCGGAAGAGAGATAGGTTATCTTTTCGGACAGTACAAAAGATTAAAAAACGAATTTACCGGTGTACTTACCGGAAAGGGACAAAACTGGGGCGGGTCGTTAATACGACCCGAGGCAACCGGTTACGGTGTGGTTTATTTTACTGCCGAAATGCTTAAAACAATCGGTTCAAGTTTTGAAGGAAAGCGTGTTGCGGTTTCCGGTTTTGGTAATGTTGCTTGGGGTGTTGTTCAGAAAATTAATGAACTTGGCGGAAAGGTGGTTACCCTTTCGGGTCCAGACGGATATATTTACGACCCCGACGGGGTATCGGGTAAAAAAGTGGATTATATGCTTTCTTTGCGATTGAGCAATAGAGATGCAATTGAGGGATATGCCGAGCGTTTCGGTGTTGAGTTTTTCCCTGATAAAAAGCCGTGGGAAATAAAAGTGGATATTGCAATCCCTGCCGCAACTCAAAACGAAATATACCCCGAAGATGCCGAAAAGCTTATAAAAAACGGATGTAAAGTTGTGTGCGAAGCTGCAAATATGCCTACCACTTTGGAAGCTGTTCATATGTTGCAAGATGCGGGTGTTGTTTTTGCCCCGGGTAAAGCTGCTAACGCAGGCGGTGTTGCGGTTTCAGGTTTGGAAATGGCACAAAACAGTATGAGATATGGTTGGACAAGGGAAGAAGTTGACCAACGGCTACATTTGATTATGAAAGAAATTCATAATACTTGTGTAACCACAGCAGAAAAATATAATGCAAAAGGCAATTACGTACTTGGTGCAAACATAGGCGGATTTATTAAAGTTGCCGATTCTATGTTAGACCAAGGTGTTGTATAAAATTTGCGAGCGGCTTTTTTATCGTTTTACTTATTAATTAATAAAAGTATATTTATATGAATCCGAGCGAAATAGTTTTTAGCAAGCAAACTTTACAAGAAAGCAGAAAAAGAAAATTCCAGGATTTTCACAATCTGATGCCGTTTCGTATTCACGATATTATTCTTGTTTCCAGCATGTACGATTTCTATCTGTTTGAAGAAGACGGACGGTTATATGAACTGATACGCAAAGAATATCAGGGGCTTAATTTGAGTAACAGTCCTGAACTGTTGCATGTATCAAGTGGTAAAGAAGCAATTAAACTTGCTAAAAAGGAAGGGCGTTTTAACCTTATTATTACTACACTTCACGTTGAAGATATGACAGCGGTTAAACTGGCAAAGGCAATTAAAAAAAACGGATTGAATATTCCCGTTGCTTTGTTGGGATACGATAATAATGAAATGGTGGATATTATTAAAAGCAACGAAGCCGATGCGTTCGACAAAATTTTTATGTGGCAAGGAGATTACAGAATAATCTTCGGGATAATAAAATATTTTGAAGACAGAATGAACGTTGAGCCGGATACAAAGCGTGTTGGTGTTCAAGTAATAATTTTAATTGAAGACAGTGTCCGTTTTTACTCTTCTTATTTACCTCTTGTTTATACTGAAGTGGTTAAACAAGCCCAGCGGTTGGTTTCCGACGGGATAAATCTTTCACACAGATTCCTAAAAATGCGTGCCCGTCCCAAAATTATTCTTTGTTCCACTTTCGAGGAAGCTTGGAAGTATTATAAAAAATATGAAAATAATATTCTCGGAATAATTTCCGATATTGACTTCAAGAAAGAAGGAAAGCAGAACAAAAAGGCGGGTATTTTATTTGCAAAAAGAGTAAAAAAAATAAATCCGGATTTACCCATCTTGCTTCAATCTAATGTAGAAAAAAACAGAAAATACGCACATGAAATTGGAGCTGATTTTATTTTTAAAAACTCCTCTACTCTGTTGGAAGAGCTTCGCACATTTATGAATGAACAATTCTCTTTTGGAGATTTTGTTTTCCGTTTGCCTAACGGTAAGGAGGTGGGACGCGCATCAACATTGGCAGAGCTTGCCGATAAGTTGGAAGAGGTACCGGAAGAAAGTATTGCTTACCACTCTTCGCGCAATCATTTTTCCAATTGGTTGAAAGCAAGAACGGAATTCTGGCTTGCACATCAACTACGCCCTCATAAAGTTGATCATTACCGTTCGATGGATGCTTTGCGTGAAGAATTAATTTCGGCAATTCATCGGTATAACAGGGATAGGCAACGCGGTGTAATCTCGGATTTTGATAAAAACACATTTAATAAAGTAAGTTATTTTGCACGCATCGGTGGAGGCTCTATAGGGGGGAAGGCACGAGGGCTCGGCTTTTTTAGTAGTTTGCTCAGCAATTTTGATATTGATGCATATTTTGAGAATGTAAAAATATTTGTTCCTACTACGGTGGTTATTGCCACTGATGTTTTTGACAGGTTTATGGAAGAAAACAACCTTACTAATTTTGCACTTAAAAGCGAGGATGACGAAGAGATAAGAAATGCATTTCTGGAAGCTCCCAAATTTCCCTACAAAGCTCTAAAAAACTTGATTAATTTCTTATCAATTGTTAAATCTCCTTTAGCTGTGCGTTCCTCAAGTTTGTTGGAAGATTCACAAGGGCAACCTTTTGCCGGAGTGTACGAAACCATTATGCTGCCCAATTATTGCGATAATGATGAATTGAGATTGCAAAGATTAATTAAAGCCATAAAACTTGTTTATGCTTCAATTTATTATCAACGTGCCAAGCAATACATAAATGTTACATCTTATCATTTGGAAGAAGAAAAGATGGCGGTAATAATTCAGGAAATGGTTGGGGCCGTACATAACAATAAATTTTATCCGGAAATATCCGGTGTTGCAAAATCATATAATTTTTATCCCGTTGCTCCGTTGCAACCTGAAGACGGAATTGTTTCGGCTGCATTCGGGCTTGGAAAAACCATTGTGGAAGGAGGTAATACGGTTAGGTTTTGCCCCAAGTATCCGCAAAATATTCTCCAACATGCTTCTGTTGACGATGTTCTAAGCTACAGTCAAGAAAAATATTTTGCATTAAAAATGGATGTTACCGAAGAAGATAATTCCGCTACCGAGGAAATGTTTATTAAGGAATATTATGTTGAGGATGCCGAAGAAGACGGCACTTTGACAGAGGTAGGTTCAACATATTCCTTTTTTAATCATACTATTTACGACGGTACTTCGCGGGAGGGGAAAAAACTTTTTACTCTTGCACCCATTCTTAAATTTAAAACATTTCCGTTGCCGGAAATTCTTGATGTTATATTAAGAATGAGTAGCTGGGGAATGGGTAACCCGGTGGAAATTGAATTTGCCGTAAATCTTTCCGTTCCCAAAAATCAATTGAAAGAATTTGCAGTTGTTCAAATGCGACCCCTTGTTATCAATACCGAGTTGGAAGATTTGGCGGTTGACGGATATGAGCGTAGTCAATTAATTTGCTCATCCGATTATACAATGGGAAACGGCAGCCTAAATACAATAAAAGATATTATTTTTATTAACAACGATGAATTTGAAAGGAGTAAAAGCAGAGAAACCGCTCAAGATATCGGCTACTTTAATAAAAAGCTTGTTAAACAAGGGAAAAATTATCTCCTTATTGGTGTTGGGCGCTGGGGAAGTTTAGACCCATGGCTTGGAATTCCTATTACTTGGGAACAAATTTCCGGTGCAAAAGCAATTGTTGAAAGCAATTTTAAAGACTTTGATGTCGAACCGTCTCAAGGTTCACACTTTTTTCAAAACCTAACTTCTTTTAAAGTAGGTTATTTTACCGTTCATAGAAATGTTGAAAATAGTTTTCTTGATTGGGATTGGTTGAAAAAACAAAACTATGCTGAAAAGAAAGGGGTAACTTATCATATTCAATTGGATAAACCCGTAACGATAAAAATAAACGGTAGAAAAAATAAAGGAATAATTGTTAAGCCGTCCGAAAAATGAGTTATACGTTATTAAAAAAACGTATTAAAAGTAAATAAACAAACCGGCGGAAATAACAATCAAATTATAATTTATCGAATCTCCGTTAGTATAATTATATCCTACAGAAAGTTCGGCATCCGATTTGTTTTTTGCCAAATTATATCTGTATCCGCCACCCAAATAAGCAGAAAAATAGGAGTAATAATCGGAAGAAAGATTTTCTACGGCATTACTCGGAGAATCGAAATAATTTAGATTAAGTTTCCAAAAGGCAACACCGGCTTGTACAATTGAAAAAAAAGAATGGCTGAAAAAATATTTACCCCCGAAAAGAATATTATAAGATGTTGCCGTAAAATCAATTGCTTTACCGCCAATACCTATCGGGGCAACATTAATCGGAATATTAACATAAGATGAGGAAAAAGAGAGAGCAGAATTGTTTGATGTAAAATAATCTGCCGAAAGTGTTCCGCCGAAACCGGTTTTGGCAATATCGGCAAAATTGCCGGTAGGAACATTAACATTAAAGTTTCCGCCTATTCTGAAGTTAGATTGTGCAAAATAGTTTGTGAAGCTTAAGAGTAGAAATAAAATTCCGGCAATCTTTTTTTTAATCATAACTTTCCTATTTGATTAAATAAAAAATATGGAAAAAATATTTGCAAAACAATCATACAATTTTGCTAATAAATTGTAAATCAAGTAGTTTTGATTATTAAAAAAATAACCATAAGAGGAAAAATGAATAATGTAAAAATTAAACCGGCGGTTAGAACAGAAAATATAACATATGCTGTTCGCGATATTATAGTTCTTGCAAACGAAGTAGCAAAAACCGGAAAAGAGATGCTTTATTTAAATATAGGGGACCCGAATATTTACGATTTTGCTCCGCCTAAAGAGATGATTGAAGCCACGTATAAAGCAATGTTGGAGAATAAAAACGGGTACTCTCCTTCGTCGGGAATTAAGCCCGCACTCGATTCTATTGAACGTGAAGCCGAACGTAAAGGGATAAAAAACATTTTGGATATTTTTATTACAACCGGTGCAAGCGAGGCAATTGAATTGGCTTTAACCGCATTGGTAAATGAAGGGGAGAACGTTTTAACTCCCACCCCGGGGTATCCGCTTTACACTGCTATTTCCAGCAAACTGCAAGCTATGGAAAACCCGTATTATTTAGACGAAAGTAACGGATGGCAACCGGATATTGAAGATATAAAAAGCAAAGTAAACGATAAAACAAAAGCCATTATTATAATTAATCCGAATAACCCTACAGGCTCAAATGCCAGTTACGAAACTCTTAAAGAACTTGTCGATTTTGCCGTTGAGCATAATCTTGTAATATTTGCCGATGAAATTTATGATAAATTATTGTTTGATGATAATAAACTTGTTTCAATTGCATCTATCAATCCCGATGCTTCGGTAATAACTTTCGGAGGTCTCTCCAAAAACTATATGGTACCCGGATTTAGAATCGGTTGGGGAGTTGTAAGCGGGCACAAAGAAATAATGGATGATTATATAGAAGCAATTAATAAAATGCTTCGTGCACGTCTTTCTGCAAATCATCCCGAGCAATATGGAATTCCCGCTGCACTTGACAGTAATAACGAACATCTTGTTACGGCAATGGAAAAGTTGACACGTCGCAGAAATATGACTGTGGAAATGCTCAATGCCGTTGACGGTATTGATTGTGTTAAACCTGAAGGGGCTTTTTATGCTTTCCCGTCAATTGATATAAAAAATGAAGATAGTCATTTTGTTGCCGAACTAATTAAAGAAACCGGTGTTATTGTTGTACCGGGTAGCGGGTTCGGTCAAAAACCCGGAAGTAAACATTTTCGTGTCGTTTTTCTTCCGCAAGAGGAAGTATTGGAAAAAGCATATAAAAGCATTGCCGATTTTTATCAGAAATATAAAAATGAATTTGAATAAAAATTAACAGATAAGATTTTTGTTTTTTGAAAGACTCCCGCAATTTGAATCTAAGATTGCGGGAGTTTTTATTTATTTGTTAACCTGGAATGTAGTATCACCGTTTTCAAGGAAGTTTACAATTTGAGTGGCGGCTGCAATGCCCGCATTAATGTTAGCTTCGGCAGTTTGTGCTCCCATTTTTTTAGGAGTGAAATAAACTCTGCTTTCAAATTTTTCCTTTAATTCTTCCGCATTATTCGGGGCAATATCCGAAACGTATTTGAAATCGGTTCTTTCCGTCATAATTTTTACCAAACCGGATTCATCAACAACCTCTTTACGAGCAGTATTTACAAGGGTTGCACCTTGCGGCATTTTGTTCAGCAAATTGTAATCGATTGAATTTTTTGTTTTATCGTTTGCCGGTATGTGTAGTGAAATATATTGATTATTTGAATATAATTCATCAACGGAGTTGTAAACTTTTACACCATCTGCTTCAATTGTTTCTGCCGGAATGAATGGATCAAATGCGGAAATTTTCATTCCGAAACCTTTTGCAATTTTCCCTACCAATTTCCCAACGTTTCCGTATGCATGAATACCGAGAGTTTTTCCCTTTAATTCCGTTCCCGGTTTGCCGTTAAACAATCCTCGTGCCATATAAACCATTAATCCGAGTGCAAGTTCGGCAACTGCATTTGAATTTTGTCCGGGAGTATTCATTGCCACAATCCCTTTTGCAGTAGCAGCTTCCAAATCTATATTATCGTATCCGGCACCGGCTCGGACAATAATTTTAAGATTGTTTGCGGCATCAATAACTTCTTTATCCGCTTTGTCGCTGCGTATAATCATGGCATCGGCATTTTTAACAGCTTTAAGCAATTCCGTTTTATCGGAATATTTTTCGAGTAGTTCCAATTCGTATCCTGCATTATCAATCACTTTTTTGATTTCTGTTACCGCTGCAGGAGCAAACGGTTTTTCTGTTGCAACAAGGACTTTCATTTTTATTTCCTTAAATAATTATTAAATGTTCAATACAAAGTTAAAAAAACAATTTGTAATTAATACTTACTTTAACATAGGTATTTTAACCCCTTTTTCTTTTGCATTGCTAATTGCACGTTCGTATCCGGCATCAGCATGGCGTACAATGCCCATTCCTGGATCGTAAGTAAGAACACGTTCCAAACGGTCTTCAGCTTCTTTTGTGCCGTCTGCAACAATTACCATTCCCGCATGAATGGATTTACCGATACCTACACCGCCTCCGTGATGTACGGAAACCCAACTTGCACCGCCTATGGAATTAAGAAGAGCATTCAGGATAGGCCAATCTGCTATTGCATCGCTGCCGTCTTTCATCCCTTCCGTTTCTCGATAAGGAGAAGCAACCGAGCCGCAATCCAAGTGGTCTCTCCCTATAACTATAGGAGCTTTAACCTTTCCGTCA
>CAZTYP010000055.1:0-23680 GCA_964617555.1 uncultured Melioribacteraceae bacterium
GATGTTACCCTAACCGATTGTTTCAGTTCTTGCGGCGTTTCCAAAACAAATCAAGCCGGCGGATTAATCGGAGAAGCCAGGGGAGCAAGCTCCGTTACCCATAAAATATCAAATTGCTATTCTTCCGGTAGCGTTTCGGGATACTATGACGTTGGCGGGCTGATAGGTAAATGCAATCAATATTGCGAAGTGAATAACTGTTACAGCGTCGCAGATGTAAACGGAGTAAATGATAGAATAGGCGGACTTGTGGGATATAACTATTATCAATCTACAATTAGTAATTGTTACAGCAAAGGGAGCGTTTCGGGGAACAGCTCCCTCGGCGGACTTGTGGGAAGCAACAATAATGCAACTGTTAGTAATTCTTTTTGGGATACGCAAACCTCCGGGCAAAGTTCAAGCGACGGCGGAACGGGAAAAACAACTTCGGAAATGAAAACAGAATCAACTTTTACCAATGCAGGATGGGATTTTGCGGGCGAAACAACCAACGGCAGCGATGATTATTGGGATATCAATACTGATAGAAATAGCGGTTATCCGTATTTAAGTTGGCAAACTTTCAGTGAAGGAACGGCTCCGAGTTCGGGCGACGGAACTTCGGGAAATCCGTATCGAATAGCAACGTTAGATAATTTGCTTTGGATAAGTTTCCATGTAAATACTTGGGATAAATATTTTATTCAAACGGCGGATATCGACGCTTCGGCAACGGAACATTGGAATTTTTGGGACGGGTTTTCCCCCATTGGGAATGTAACAAATAAATTTACCGGAACTTACAACGGAAACAACCACACAATAAGCTCTCTGCATATTAGGCGTTCGCATAAAGATTATCAGGCTTTTTTCGGGTATGCAAGCGGAGCAACAATCAAAAATATCGGGTTAACCGGAGTTGATATTTTCGGTGCGAGTTTTTCGGGCGGATTAGTAGGAATGAGCGAAAATTCCTCATCGGTAGAGCATTCCTACAGCACCGGGAATATTTCCGGTTCGGATATTGAAATCGGAGGCTTAATCGGAACAAATAACGCAACAATCAGCTATTGTTATAGTACATGCGGTGTTACTACAAGCGAGGATTATGTCGGCGGATTAGCGGGAAGCAATGCGGGAATAATCAATTGCTCTTACAGTTCCGGAGCCGTTACCTCCAGCGGCGACGATATAGGCGGACTCGTTGGAATTAGTTTCGGACCAAATCCCGAAATCAATAACTGTTACAGTACGGGGAACGTTTCAGGTAATGCAGCGGTCGGAGGTTTAGTGGGAGAAAGTTATACTCCGATTTCCAATTGCTATAGCACGGGAAGCGTTTCGGGCTCGGCAACCGTCGGCGGATTGGTGGGCGAAAATTACAGCTCGGTTAATAATTCATTTTGGGATACGGAAACCTCCGGGCAAAGTTCAAGCGACGGCGGAACTGGTAAAACGACAGCCGAGATGAAAACAAAGTCAACTTTTACGAACGCAGGATGGGATTTTGTAGGCGAATCTGCAAACGGAAATAATGATTATTGGGATATTGACGGCAGCAAAAATGACGGTTATCCTATATTATATATAACCAACTTAACAACTCCTGTAGAATTAATATCTTTTACGGCACATAGGATTGGTGAAAATATAGTTTTAAATTGGCAGACCGCAACAGAGGTTAATAATTATGGGTTTGAAGTCGAACGGTATTCGCTTACAGCTACGCCCGTCAAGACATGGAAAAAAATAGGTTTTATAGAAGGTCATGGAAATAGTAATTCCCCGAATGAATACAGTTTTGTAGATGCTGATAAGTTAATCGGCAATGTTCAGTACAGATTAAAGCAATTGGATTTTAACGGATGTTTTGAATATTCCGGTATTGCGGAAGTAGAAATAATTGAAGCAACGGAATTTAAACTTTCACAGAATTATCCTAATCCGTTTAACCCTACTACGGTAATTGAATTTTCAATACCATGTTCCGGTCAAACAACTTTGGAAGTATATAATGTATTAGGACAAAAAGTTAAAACATTGGTAAACAAAGAACTTAAAGCGGGTTCATATTCTTATCAATTTGATGCAAATAGCGTAACTTCCGGAATATATTTCTACAAATTACAATCTAACGCTTATTCCCAAATAAAAAAAATGATATTGCTTAAATAATAATATATTATGGAAAAGTTTCTTATTAGTTTTTATCAAAATTTTTTACGTTCAATACCTAATTGATAAATTCATCTAAAATAGTATCTGTTATTTCAGGGTATTTTCCCGCCCTCAGGTTCAATAGCGTTTCTTTCAGTAGTTGAAGCAACGCAAATAATTTTATTTTCGAGCAATTTTTTTACAAGAGTAAAAGTAAGTTCGCCCATAATATGAACCGCATTGTCTCTATTTTGCCGCGAATGCGCTAATAATATTCGCGAATTAGCGGCTTATTTTTTCCCAGAACAATTCTTTTATAATTTACAACATATTCTTTTTCTCTTTCAAAAGGAATATTTGCTCTTTTAAATTTATATTGCAAGGCATTTTTATGCACGATTTCTAAAAATCCGGGCCCTAAATTATCGTGTACCTCAAAGCATTTGCCAATTGTTTTGTATGCTTCTTTTTTGAACTTATTAGAAGAAAAAGAAAAACCTTTCTAAAAAGAAAGGTTTGTATAAAAGAGCTGGTGAACGGACTTGAACCGCCGACCGGCTGATTACAAATCAGCTGCTCTACCAACTGAGCTACACCAGCATTCAAAATTTTGAACTCAAAATATAGGAACTTTATTCCTTTACTGCAATAGGTAAGATAAAATTTTACTTTAAAATAAAGTTCAAATTATAAAATATATTTGCTTAAGTCTCGGTTTTTGACAATAGCGTCTAATTTAGTGTTAACCAATTTCCCGTCAATTGTAATTTCCTTCTCTTTCAATTTATCCGGTAAATCAAAAAGAATATCTTCCAGCAGAGTGGTTAAAATTGTATGCAACCTTCTTGCACCAATATTTTCAACCTCTTCGTTAACATATGCCGCTGTTTTGGCAATTTCGTGAATTGCTTCATCTGAAAATTTAACATTTACCCCTTCTGTTTTAAGTAATTCCGAATACTGTTTAAGAAGAGCGTTTTCCGGGATAGTTAATATTTTAACAAAATCTTCTTCCGTTAAACTTTTTAACTCAACCCTGATCGGAAATCTTCCTTGCAGTTCGGGAATTAAATCCGAGGGTTTGGAAACATGAAATGCGCCGGAAGCAATAAAAAGGATGTGGTCTGTTTTAACCGGTCCGTATTTTGTATTAACGGTTGAACCTTCAACTATAGGGAGCAAATCTCTTTGTACACCTTCGCGAGAAACGTCGGGGCCGCGTGAATCGGATACACCGGCAACTTTATCTATTTCGTCAATAAAAACAATTCCGGATTCTTGTACACGTTTAATGGCATCACTTTGAACGGCATCCATATCTATTAGTTTTTCCGCTTCTTCTTGTGATAACAATTTACGGGCTTTTGCTATGGTTGTTTTGCGTTTTTTCTTCTTCTTCGGCATCATACTGCTTACAATATCTTGTATGTTCATTCCGATATCGTCCATGCCCAGCGGGCCCATTACTTGTACACCGATTTGCGGTGCTTGAACATCAAACTCTATCATTTTATCGTCAAGGTCGCCCTTTTTGAGTTTTTCTTTCATCCACCCTCGAGTTTTTTCATTTTGAAGTGCTTCGTTATTTATTTCGGATGTTTCCGAATCTGTTTCTTTTGGTATCGGTTTTTTTATAGGAGGGATTAATATATCCAAAATTCTTTCTTCCGCCATTTCTTCGGCTTTTTCTTGTACCTCTTCTTTCTTTTCGGAGCTTACCATATTAACGGCAATATCCGTTAAATCTCTAATCATAGATTCCACATCGCGACCAACGTAACCGATTTCTGTAAATTTGGATGCTTCGACTTTTACAAACGGTGCATTGGAAAGTTTTGCAAGTCTGCGTGCAATTTCCGTTTTACCTACACCTGTAGGACCTATAAGGATAATATTGTTCGGCATAATTTCTTCGCGAATATCATGTTCAACTTGTTGTCGTCGCCATCTGTTACGTAGTGCAATAGCCACAGCCCGCTTGGCTTCCGTCTGTCCTATTATATATTTATCAAGTTCTGCAACGGTTTGTGAAGGTGTTAAATTTCCATTTAATAATTTCATTGGTAATTACCTCATATATTTTGTCCCGCATTGGCGGAAATTTTTTAAATTTTTATTCTTTGTTTATCGTTTCAACGGTTATATTGTGATTAGTGTAAATACAAATATCTCCCGCCGTGTTTAAAGCTTCGGAAACAATTTCTTTGGCGGATAGGGAACTGTGTTTAATAAGCATTTTTGCTGCTGCAAGGGCATACATTCCGCCGGAGCCGATCGCAACAATATTATCTGCGGGTTCAATTACATCTCCCGTCCCTGAAACAATAAAAGTGTTTTCTGCCGAAATAACAGCGAGCATTGCTTCTAATTTTCTCAAATATTTATCGGTACGCCAATCTTTTGCCAGCTCAACAACGGAACGGTTAACGTTGCCTCTGTATTGCTCTAATTTTTCTTCAAATCTGCCGAGTAAAGTAAATGCATCTGCAGCAGAGCCGGCAAAACCACAAAGTACTTTTCCGCCGTAAAGTTTTCTTATTTTCATCGAATTATGTTTAACGACGGTATTGCCTAAAGTTACTTGTCCGTCTCCACCGATTACGGCTTCACCGTTATGTATTAATCCCAATATTGTAGTTGATCTTATCTTTCTTTTCATTATAAATATTCCTTTAAAATTTGAATTTCAAAAATACATAAAATATTTCCTTTACGGTAAAGCTTGTTTGCTTTTTTGCCACTTTTCAACCCATTCTAAAAATGTAGGGGTTAAAGGAACAGCAAGTAATCTTCCGCCAAAACCCATATACCTGTAAACAAGCATATTGTAATTTTTGATTGGAAGATTGTAGAGAAGTTTTTCGTTTACGGTAACACCGTATTTATTTGCCATGCTTACCGTGTTATCAATCATCTTTTTCTGAAGTTTCTTCCATTTTAGTTCCTTTGTTAAGTTGTTTTTCAGTTCATTAAACTCTTTTGGAAGTTTTACCTCCACTTCTTTTTTATCAAGCAATTTAAATATTACATATTTATTTTTCTGTTGTACCGGACCGTAAACCTCACCTATGTTAAGTTCTTTGGCTATTCTGCCTATTTCTCCCTTTGTATCTGCGGAAATAAGCCCCGTAGTAATGTTTTTATTCGGGGAATATTTTTTTGCCGTTTCCTCAAAAGATTTTCCCTCGTCCAGTTCTCTGAAAATTTTTTCCGCTGTTTCCAAATTGTCGGTAATTATTTCAATTATATTTATTAAGGTTTTGTTTTCCGTTTTCCCTTTTGTTTTAAGATAATAATTTTTCACTTCCGCTTCGGTAACTCCGGAAGAATCGAAAAGGGTTTTTTTGTAAAGTGTGGCAAGGTAATTATCTCGCCACATTGCAATATCCTCTTTCACTTCGGGAATGTTTTGCATCCCTTCTTCTTCTGCCTTACGTGCTAAGAATTCCAATTCGATAAAACGTTTAACTCTGCTGTTTAACTGTGCCCGTATTTTATCGGGATTGGTAAAGCCGGTATAAAATCCTTCGAATGCAAAAGAACGAATGAATTTTTGTAATGTAATCGGGTCTTTGGGAAATTTTACAAAAATCATGTTAAGGGAATCTGCTCCAAATGATTTTTCAATTTCGGAAAAATCTTCTGCGGTTAATTTTACGTTATCATTCGGAGGAGTTTTTTCCGCTTTACGGCGACGTAATACGGCGTTAATGATTTTATCGGATAAACTCCAGAATAAGTTCCCGTCGGTTTCAACTTTTTTACCCGGGAAAAACGATTTGTAAAAATTTTGATAAGCTTTTTGATTTTCTCTTTCCTCAACAACCGAGCGGGCTTTTTTTTCCAATGTTCTTGCATGATGTTCATTTTGTACGGGTTCGCGTTTTAGTGAATATACTTTAAAAATATACCATCCTTCTTGAGATTGAATCGGGCGGGATACTTCACCGGCTTTCATTCGGTAAAGAATATCTTCTGCTTGTTCGGACATTTTTCCGAAGTGGACTTGATAGTATTGATTTTTCTGCATTTCAAATTCCGGGCGTACGGCAAGAAGTGAGTCAAAAGATATGCCGGCTTTTATTTGGTTATATAATTCCTCTATTTCGTTTTTATCTGTTGAATGGATGAATTTTGTATTTAAAAAATATGACGCACGTTTTTTTGCTTCGGCTATTTTTTTTGCGGAAATATTTACCTTGCTCATTATTTCCTTGCGATAAAGTGCGTCTCGCATGTGCATCTCTTCAATGTTTTTAAATGTTAACCGCATTACGTCAGTTGTATCAAAACCCAAATCTTCGGCTTTTAATGCCCATAATTTTTCCGCAATAATGGAATAAAGAGTTTCAGCTTTTAAGCGTTCTTCGCTTTTTTTCCCGTTGCTTAGGTGAGGCACCATCTCGTATCTTTTTTTGAATTCTCCCACGGTAATCTTAACAGGTCCAATCTCCGCAAGTATCTTGTCATCTTCGTATTGCCCGAAAAGAGTTGTTGTAAAAAGGGAAATAAATATTAAAAGTTCAATAATATGTTTCATTTTTTTAACCATAATTTTAAGTTAGGAAAAATTTTAGGAACTTTTTTCTGATATTCAATATATCGGTTCCCAAAAATCGTTATTAATTTTTTTTCTTCAAAATAAGAACCAATGTAAAAATAGAGTACCATATTTATCAAAAAAATCAAATAAAAAAAGTCCATTGTTGGTCTTAACATTAAAAATAACGAAGAGAAAAGATAGATTGGGTGCCTTGTATATTTAAAAGGTCCGTCTTCTCTTAATTCGTATTTTTCGTCAAGGTCGTCAGATTTATAAGTCCCTTCCAAATATCTTTTTACTTGTTTAATGCCGGCAAATTCCCAAATATCAATAAATTTGGTAATTCGTAATAATGCAATTCCCGCAAAAATTTGCAGCACAACAATTAATATATCAAAGGGAAAATTCAAATCGTAAATAACATAATCAGGTTTTGGAGAAACAAAATAGACAAAGACAAAAAGCAATGTGGCCGAGATGTTATAGAACAATCTGTAAAAAGCGATTTTGTTCCCTAATTTTTCGGCAATAGATTTTTTAAATTTATAAGATGCAAAAACCGTGTGGGAAATTGCAAAGATAGAGAAAAGAGCCGTAATAATAAGTGCATCCGTAAACAAATTACATTTCCTTTCGTAAGCGTGCTACCGGTATCATCATTGCTTCTCTGTATTTTGCAACGGTTCTGCGTGCAATCTGTATCCCTTTTTCGTTTAACAGATTTTTAATTTTATCATCGCTTAACGGACGCTTTTTATCCTCGTTTTCAATAAGTTCTTTAATTAACTCTTTAATATGTTTGTTCGAAATTTCTTCGCCGGAAGCCGTTGCAAGACCTTCGCTGAAAAAGTATTTCAATTCGTGAATTCCAACGGGGGACTGAACATATTTGCCGTTAACAACACGACTGATTGTTGAAATATCCATTTGAATTTCATCGGCAATATCTTTGTATATCATTGGTTTTAATGCTTTTGGGCCAATTTCAAAAAACTCGTATTGTTTTTCAACAATTGTTGTCATTATTTGCATTAGTGTGTTACGCCTTTGTTGAATTGAAGCGATAAACCATTTTGCCGATTCGAATTTTTCCCGTAAGAATTTATGAGTCTCTTTCTGGCGAGGTGAAATTTTTCGTTTACGTTTATTCCCTTCAAGCATTTCCAAATATGTTTTGCTTATTGTTAACGAAGGTGCCGCTTTATCGTTAAGCGAAACAATAAAATTATCATCAATTTTTTCAACAAAAAAGTCCGGGGTTATTTGATTTGCTTCAACGGAGTCAATAGCCCCTTCTCCGGGTTTAGGATTTAACTTGTGAATAATATCCAAAGCACGGCGTAATGTTTCATCGGTTAAATTTAATTTCGATTCAATTATCGCAAACCGTTTGTTTACAAAATCGTCGTAATACTCCTTTAAAATTTGTTCGGCAATATAAGTGTAATACGGGTCGTAGGATAAATTTTCGAGTTGTACTAATAGGCATTCCTGTAAATTTCTGCTTGCAATACCGAGCGGGTCAAAAAGTTGTATGCGTTTCAGAAGTTTTTCCGCCTCTTCCATCGGTACTTTTACATGATCGAACATTTCCAAATCTTCAAGCAATGTTTCCAAACTAACGGAAAGATATCCGTTTTTATCCAAGCTTTGAATTATCATTTCACCGAGTAATTGTAGTTCGTGCGGTTCCGCCATAAGATGAAGTTGATTCATCAAACGTTCGGTTAAGGTTTCGCGATAAGGGGCAACGGGTTTGCTTTGCTCATCATCATCCGGACTGAAATTAATATTGTTTTCCTCAATTTCTCCTTCATTCATAAAATCTTCTACATCAAAATCTTCTTCGTAACTCTCTTCAAAATCATCATCAAGGGGGTCGTTTTCGGCAAGTTCCTCCAAACTATCGGAGGATTCCAACAACTCATCTTCGAGTAACGGATTAAGTTCCAGTTCCTCCTTAATTCTTTGTTCTAACGACATAATGTTTAGTTGCAACAGTTTTTGATATTGAATTTGTTGTGGTGAAAGTTTTTGTGTTTGTGATAATTTTTGAGAAAAACCTATCATCTATTTTACCTTTTGATTAACTAATTTTTGATACCATTTGCTCCCGTATTTTCGTTTTAATCCGCTGTTGCAAAATTCGGCAACGCTTATTCCCGTAGTTTTGCCGAGAGCCACAGCCGAGGAACATTCCGGATAAACTTCATATTTTAACACATCTCCGCCAAACCGATTAATTCTTATCGGGAAAAGATGACAAGAAAGAGGCTTAATAAAACTTGTCCCTTCGTCATAGTAAACCTTTTCTATTGCACATTTTGCAATATCGCCGTCATAATAAGCAAAAACACATTCACGGTTATTAACGGCACTTACCATTATTTCGCCGTCTATTTCAAAATAAAATCCGTTTTCTTCAATCTCTTTTATTTGTTCGGGGAGTAAATGTTTTTTTACCAACGGAAGAACCGTTTCAATTTCAGCAATTTCCTCTTCCAACAAAGGTGCCCCGTAATCGCTTTCCATTGTGCAACATGCCCCTTTGCACTTATCTAAATCGCACGTAAATTTTTCTGTCAGTACATCTTTGTTTACCAGAACATTATCAATATTTAATAGGTTTTTTAACATATTTTTTTGGAATAATTTTTGTTAAGATACTAATTTCGTGCCAATTTGTAAATTGAATTATGAATTCTAATGTTGAATTGTGAATTACTTAAATTGATAATCATATTTCTTATATTGTTATTATTAAATACGGGAGGAGATTAATTGAAATTTGATAATAAAACAATTTTAATTACCGGGGCTTCGGCTGGTATTGGAAAAGCATTAGGTGAAAAACTTATTGAAACAAGTTGCAAATTGATTTTGGTTTCGCGTAAAACAAAAAAAATAGTTACATGGGTTAATGAAATTAAAAATCCCAAAGCGAAAATATTAATTTTATATAACGATGTTGCCGATAAAAATTCCGTTAATGATGTTTATCAAAAATCGATATCCGAATTTGGCAATATCGATGTGGCAATTCTTAATTCGGGAGTAGCGGAAAAGATTACTCCGCAAAATTTTAATTCTGATGTTGCGGAAAAAATTATAAATACAAATTTTTTAGGTGCCGTTTATTGGATTGAACAAATTTTGCCAACTATGTTGAAAAGAGGAAAGGGAATTATTGCTCCGGTTTCATCTTTAGCGGATAACAGGGGATATTCTGGGAGCGGATTTTATTCCGCAAGCAAAGCCGCACTTTCGGTATTTGCCGAAGGATTGACTCTTGAATTAAAAAAACACGGGATAAAAGTTTTAACAATAAAACCGGGATTTGTTAAAACGTCTATGACCGATAAAAATAAATTCAGAATGCCGTTTATTATCTCACCGCAACTAGCTGCAGAATATATTTTGTCCGGTATCGAAAAGGAAAAGAGAATAATTCAATTCCCTTTTGCCGCCGTAGTAGGCTCAAAAATAATGAGAGTATTACCTTATCGTATTATTGAAAAACTGTTGATTAAGAAATAACTTGAAATTTTAAGAAGAATATAATAAAACAAAAAACCCCGAGAAAAACCGGGGCTTAATTTAGCTCCACGAGTAGGACTCGAACCTACAACCCTTCGGTTAACAGCCGAATGCTCTACCATTGAGCTATCGTGGAATCAATCAAAATTTGAATTCCAAATATATAAGTAATTCTAAATTTTGTCAAGATATTTAATGATATATTCCAAGAAAAGTAAAATTACTTTTCCAATTATTGAGAAAATAATCTTAATTACAAAAAGCCGAAATTTGGGCATTCCGTAATTTTGCCGTAATTTTAATAAAACATAAATAAAACGGTAAAAAAAAGAAACGGCACGTATTTTGCCGACCCTGTTTTAATAAATATGAGGAAATAATGAAATTAGAAAAAATTGAACATATTGGTATTGCCGTAAAAAATATAAAAGAGGCGTTAAAGTATTATGAAAATATTTTGGGGCTAAAATGCTATGCAGTGGAAAATGTTGAAGACCAAAAAGTTAAAACCGCTTTTTTAATGATTGGTGAAACCAAGTTGGAATTGTTGGAACCGACAAGTGATGATAGTCCTATTGCCAAATATATTGAAAAACGGGGAGAAGGAATTCATCACATCGCATTTGCAGTTGAGGGAATAGAAAAAAGGCTTGCGGAAGTTGAAGAAAAGGGCATTCGTTTAATTGATGAAAATCCTCGTAAAGGTGCCGAAGGATTGGAGATAGCTTTTTTGCATCCTAAATCGACGGGTGGAGTTTTAACCGAGTTTTGTGAAAAAAACAGATAATATCGGAATGAAATTTAATACTGTTTTACAAAGGAGTGATAATAATGGGATTTGAGGCAAAGATTGAAGAATTACTTAATAAGCGAAACGAAGCGCGTTTGGGCGGTGGAATAAAAAGAATTAATGCCCAACATCAAAAAGGTAAGATGACGGCTCGCGAGCGAATTCAACTATTGCTGGACGAGGGAAGTTTTGAAGAATTCGATATGTTTGTTTCTCATCGGACAATCGGTTTCGGACTTGAAAATCAACAGTATCTTTCCGACGGTGTAGTAACGGGGTACGGTACAATCGACGGACGCTTGGTTTATATCTTTTCTCAGGATTTTACCGTTTTCGGCGGGTCTCTTTCGGAAATGTATGCACAAAAAATTGTAAAGGTAATGCAAAAGGCGTTAAAAGTTGGAGCACCCGTTATAGGAATTAATGATAGTGGCGGAGCAAGGATTCAGGAAGGAGTAAAAAGTTTAGGAGGCTATGCGGATATTTTTCAACAAAATATTATGGCTTCGGGAGTTATTCCGCAAATATCGGCAATTTTTGGCCCTTGTGCAGGCGGAGCGGTTTATTCTCCCGCTCTTACCGATTTTACAATTATGTCTAAAGATACAAGTTATATGTTTGTTACAGGTCCTAAAGTTGTAAAAACAGTTACCGGAGAAACCGTAACAACCGAAGAGTTGGGCGGAGCACAAGTACATGCAACAAAATCCGGTGTAACGCATTTTGTAACCGAAGATGAAGAAGAAGGAATTTTATTAATCAGAAAATTGCTAAGCTATTTACCGCAAAACAATTTGGAAGACCCTCCTCAAAAAGTTTGTAACGATCCCATTGACAGATTGGAAGACGGATTAAATAACATTATTCCGGAAAACCCGAACAAGCCGTATGATGTAAAAGATGTAATCTTTTCGATAGTGGATAACGGAGAATTTCTTGAGGTACAACGTCAATTTGCACCCAATATTGTTATAGGATTTGCAACATTTAACGGCGGGTCTGTGGGGATTGTTGCAAATCAACCAAGCTATTTGGCCGGTGTCCTCGATATTAATGCATCACGTAAGGCTGCCCGTTTTGTAAGATTTTGCGACGCTTTTAATATTCCCATTGTTACGCTTGTTGATGTTCCCGGGTTTTTGCCCGGTACGCGTCAGGAATACGGCGGAATAATAATACACGGAGCAAAATTACTTTATGCATACGGCGAAGCCACTGTTCCTAAAATCACAATTATTTTACGCAAAGCATACGGTGGTGCTTACGATGTTATGAGTTCCAAGCATTTAAGAGGAGACATTAACTATGCGTGGCCCGGAGCCGAAATAGCAGTGATGGGGCCCAAAGGAGCAATAGAAGTTCTTTACGCAAAAGAATTAAAGTCACTTGCAGACGAGGAAAAAAGAGCAAGATTTATTGCCGAAAAGGAAGAAGAATACAAAAACAAATTTGCCAACCCTTATGTTGCGGCAAAATACGGTTATATAGACGATATTATAGAACCTCGCAATACACGCTTCAGAATAATAAGAGCTTTGCAAATGTTGGCAACCAAAAAGGATTTAAACCCTCCTAAAAAACACTCAAATCTTCCGTTATGAAAAGGAGAAATTATGTTTAACAATTTTAGCTTTTCGAATATTTGTGAAAATAACGGAGTTTTAATTTCGGTGGTTGGGTATGTAATAGTTTTTATTGCCCTATTGTTGCTGGCTATAATAATATCCAAATTTCAACAAATGCTTCAGTTAAAACAAAGACGAAAACTAAAACAAGTAGGGCACAGAGCTGCCGAAGCGGAAGATTTATCTATATCCGGAGAAGTTAGTGCGGCTATTGCATCCGCCCTCTTTTTGTACTGCAA
Source organism: uncultured Melioribacteraceae bacterium (assembly GCA_964617555.1). GTDB lineage: Bacteria > Bacteroidota > Ignavibacteria > Ignavibacteriales > Melioribacteraceae > 1-14-2-50-31-20. The sequence goes on from CAZTYP010000055.1 coordinate 12,874, forward strand.
TGAAAAGCATGATATTGAAAATACTGTGCTTACAATAAAAAAGATTCAAAAAAATTACTCGCCTTGGAATTCCAAACTATACGGTTTGCGAGAGTATCCTAAAGGTAAAGGATGGTAAAATGAAGAAGTTTAAATTTAATATTCGCGGAAATAATTACAATGTGGAAATCTTAAATTTTGAAGATGATATTGCGGAAATAGAAGTTAACGGAACTGTTTACCAGGTTGAAGTTGAACGTACAAAACCGGAAATAAAAACTCCCAAATTAGTGCGTCCTAAAATTATTCATTCTGCCGGAAAAGATATGGTGAAGACCAGCAAACCGGAGGAAAAGAAAGGGGTTGGGGTCGTTAAAGCTCCGTTGCCTGGTACAATATTGGAAATAAAAGTGAAAGAAGGAAATACCGTACAAATAGGTGATACCCTTTTAATTATGGAAGCTATGAAAATGGAAAATAATATTAAAGCCGATAAAGCCGGCAAAATTGTTTCCTTAAAAGTGAATAACGGAGATTCTGTATTGGAGGGTGATGTATTGGTTGAGATAGGGGAGTAATAATGGAAGGTGTAAATCAATTTATTCGTTTTACCGGTTTTGCAAATCTGACTCTCGGGCATCTGATAATGATTGCCGTAGGAATGTTTTTTATTTACCTTGCAATAAAAAAAGATTATGAACCTCTGTTGTTGGTTCCGATAGGTTTCGGGATTTTGATGGGAAATATTCCTTTTATGGAAAATGTAGGGTTGCAAATAGGATTGTATGAAGACGGGTCGGTTCTTAATTATCTATATTTCGGTGTGTTGAAAGGCATATATCCTCCTTTGATTTTTTTGGGAATAGGTGCAATGACAGATTTTTCGGCTCTTATTTCAAATCCGAAATTAATGTTACTTGGCGCAGCGGCACAAATAGGGATTTTTTTAACCTTTATGGCGGCATTGGCTTTGGGCTTTGATGTTAATCAAGCGGCGGCAATAGGAATTATAGGCGGGGCGGACGGGCCTACGGCAATTTTTCTTTCATCCAAACTTGCGCCGGAATTACTTGGTGCAATTGCAATAGCCGCATATTCTTATATGGCTTTGGTGCCGGTAATTCAACCGCCAATAATTAAATTGCTGACTAGTAAAGAAGAACGAAAAATTAAAATGAAACCGCCAAGAGCCGTTACAAAATTGGAAAAAATGACTTTCCCGATTGTAGGATTGCTTTTAACAACGTTTATTTCCCCGGGAGCTTTGCCGTTGTTGGGAATGCTCTTTTTCGGGAATTTGTTGAAGGAATCCGGCGTTACAAAACGTTTGGCCGATACTGCGGCAAGACCCCTGATTGATATTGTTACAATCCTTTTGGGGTTAACCGTAGGAGCATCAACCCAGGCAACAACATTTTTAACTTATGAATCAATTCTTATTTTTCTCCTCGGAGCAATTTCTTTTATGGTTGCAACCGCAGGAGGAGTTGTTTTTGCAAAAGTGATGAATTTGTTTTTAAAAGGTGAAAATAGATTAAATCCTATGATTGGAGCCGCAGGAGTTTCCGCCGTGCCGGATAGTGCAAGAGTTGTACAAAATATGGGAATAAAGGAAGATCCCTCAAATTATTTGCTTATGCACGCAATGGCTCCTAACGTTTCCGGTGTTATTGGTTCTGCCGTTGCTGCCGGTATTTTAATGGGGTTTTTGTTAAAAGTAATTTAATATGCAAAAAAGAATAAGGGGCTATTCTTCTTTGAGCCATTCCGTCCAAATTGATTCTTCAACACCTATTGTAGCTTTGTTTCCGTTGCGTACAATTGGTGTTTTTAGTAATTGTGCATCAGTAAGCAATTCCTCTTTTATGTTGAAAACCATATAAGCCATACCCCGTTTTTTATATTGTTTGCCCTCTTTGTCTAATAATTCTTCGCAATCAAAAATTTTGCAAATATTTTCCAATTCTCCTTTGCTTAAACCTTTTTCCGCCAAGTTTTTAAATTGAAAATTTATTCCGCGTTCTTTGAAAAAACGTTGTGCTTTTTTAGTGGCGTTGCATTTTTTTGTCCCGATTATTTGAATGTTCATAGTTGTGTTTTTTTTATAAAAAGGTTGTGTAAATTAACAATAAATAGCGAAAAATATTATGAATACAGAATAATAAGTTATTATATACACATCTGTCCAAAATAAACTTTTATATTCTTCAAAACCGAAATCAAAAAAGTTGTAATAGCAAGTTTTGTAGGAACAAGATTATGATAAACCCAAAAAACTACAGAGTAAAAAAATTTCAAAGAGACGAGACTACGATAAAAAAAACTTCGGGGCTTCGGAATCCGTTAATTTGATGGGAGATTTTTTACTTAATAATAATATCTTCGCACTCTAACTTGTTTCCGGATACTTTTTATTTGTTTTACACAGCAGTAATTCCGTGATAAAAAAATGGTTTTTTTTTTGAATTGGATTTAACTATCTTTAATCAAAAATTTTGAGGATGATGTGAGTACAAAAAAAAATACGCGGGAACGTATTAAAGAAGAGGCGCTCAATCTTTTCTCAACAAAAGGATTTGCCGGCGGGTCTGTGAGGGATATCGGTAAAAAAGCCGGTGTAAGAGAAAGTGCTTTGTATAATTACTTTTCGTCCAAAGAGGCATTAATTAAAGAGTTAATTAAAGATGCGGAAAAACATTCGGTGGGAATTGAATTGCTAACGGATGAATTGTTGGATTATCTTAATAATCCTAAAATCTTTTTGAAAAAATTTGTGGATGTTTTGTTTCGGTTTTGGAATGATGATAAACAGAAAAAATATCTGCGGTTAATATTTATTGAGCAATTCAGAAACAGCGGTAAAAATAAAATTTCCGTAAATATGCTTATCGACGAGACAATAAAAATTTGGGAAATGATTTTTGCCGAAATGTTGAAATTGAAATTTATTAAAAAACAAAACGCACATATTGTAGCCGAAGAATTTGTTTATCCGCTTTTTATGTTGCGGCTCAGGTTTTTAACGGCAGACGATGTTAATTGGAAAATTTTATATAAAAAAGCGGAAACACATGTAGAGTTCTTTTGGAATACAATTAAGCGATAGTACAAGCATGCAAACGGTTTCAACAAAAAGTAGTGTTAAGAACTACGGAGAAATTATTACATTCTGCAAAACCGACTTTAACTGCACGGGAAAATACTTTTGCAAAGATTGTAGAAAAATATCTACGCGGTTTATACATCCGTATGATAATTACAAAGTAATTGCTGGACAAGCTAGATATGCCAAAAAGATTTACGAGAAATTAAATTACTTGAATTTTCTTGTTACTCTTGCCGTGGTGCTCAATAACCGCAAACTTTTTTACAATAAAAAATCGGGTTAATACTTTTAGGCAGTAATGTTTCTATAAAATTATAAATGCTTTTAAATAAACAATTATACTTAACAAACAACTTCTTATAAAAAAAAAGAAACGGGGGAAAAATGGAAAAACAAAAAAAGATAAGGCTGTTATTATTTGTATTGTTTGTCCTTTTTACAAATAACGGAGCACAGCAAATAACGGGGGAAAGAGGAGCAATAAAAGAATTGATAATGAAATCCAATAATATCACAACACTTGTTACAAATTACGGTTCTATTACGGCTCCAAACAGATATGGAAATATCGCCGATTTGGCTTGGAATAAACTCGGATATATGTTTGAATTCGGCCCGTTGGTTGCTGCCGAAGTTACATCTGAAAACGGAGAAAAATTGCATATTGTTGATGATTCCTTTTTGAGGCCGGGGCAAGGAGACTATAACCCCGACGGAACCGTAAAATGGGGTTGGCTGCCTCGCAGTGGTTTTGCTAATCCGGATTTCCCGGAGATTGCAAATAGCCTTAATAAACAAAGTTGGCCGAATACCTGGAGTTCTTGGCCCGGTGAGTTTGGAGAAGGCGTAATCATTGCCGAAAACGAACTCTTTTATGTTGTTGATGATTTTTCTAATGCGGAGTTCCCGTATTATCCTTTTCCGGAAGATTCGACCAAAAGAGGATTAGGAGTAAGTCTGGAAGTACGTGTTTATCAATTCGGCGGATTTTTAAAAGACGCTTTAATAATAAGATATAAGTTAACAAACGAGAGTACAAAAGATTTATCGAAAGTATACTTCGGATTTCAAGGCGACCCGCATATAGGAGGCCCCTCCGATTATTATGATGATGTAGCGGGATTTTTAACCGAGAATTACCCTGTAAAAGCGGCAGCAAATACCATATATGTTTACGACAAAAACGGCATAGGCAATGCCGGTTTAACTACGGGGTATTTGGGATTTAAATTACTTAGAACTCCAGATAGTTTGGGGCTTACATCATTACATGTTGAACTTTATACAAATACTTATCCTAATGTTCCAAAAAATGATATTTTAATGTGGCAATGGTTATCTGCCGATAAAATAGATACTGCACAAGCATTATTTAATATACCAACGGATAATATTATTAACTTCGGCACAGGTCCTTTCGAGTTAAAAAGCGGGGAATCAAAATTTGTTGACTTGGCTATTTTCTTATCGTATGATTTTAACGATATGGTATCGGATGCGGCGGCAATGCAATATTATGTTAATTGGCCTTATCTGGATAATAATTGCGCTGCTGCCGAAGGTGATGAGGATTATAAAATTGAACTAACCGAACCGGCATCCGTAAATGAAGGAGATATAAAAATAAATTGGAATTACAGCGGCAATGCAAAAAGGGCAAAAGTATTTATCGATTATTCGGCAAACGGTGGAAAAGATTGGAAGGTTTTATCCGCCGAATGTGATGCTAATAATTTTGAATATACATGGGATTCAAAAACAGTTGAAGACGGAACGCAATATATGTTGAGAGTACTGGCGTATAATCCTGATAACCCGAGAGAATTTTATTATGATAATTGTAATACTCCGTTTACAATAAATAATCCCAATAAAAATGCTAAACCTGAATTACAATTTTTTAATTTTCCCGATACAATAAAATTAAGTAAAACAAAAATAGAGTGGAATTCCAACGATGCCGATAATTCCGAATTATCAATTACAATCGGGCATTCAACAAATCCCGACGGACCGTTTGAAGAAATATTAACTTCCACATATATAAACGGAAACAATTCATTCTATTGGGATTTATCTTCCATTCCTAATTTCCCGACAAATTATTTGCAATTTATTTGTAAGGATAATGAAAACGAAGTTGCATTTATTTCAAAGCCTTTTACCATTGATGTAAAAAGAGCATTTTATGATTCTTCAATAGTTAAACATGTTACAGGTAGTGCTTCCGCAATAATTAATGTTGTAATAGCCGATACAGCTCAGTTAAAATATGATGATTATGAAATTACATTCAATATTGATAATGATGTTAAACAATATTCAGTGAAAAATATTACAACAGAAGAAACATTAATTGATAATTTGGAAATAATAGAAGAAATGTCTTCTCCGACTTTTGAAGGGATAAGACTAAACATAATAAATTTTGAACCGAAAATAGATTACGAGAAGACCCATTTTAATCGTAGTGAATTGGAATCGATATATAATGTTTATTTCTCTTCCTCAAATTCCGATTATATCGGAAGTCCGCATGTAAAAAGTGAATTGGATTGGATGGTTGTGTTTAATGATTTGGATACCAATAGTGACGGTTCATGGAAAAATGTTGCCGAAACATCTCTTTTTGCTCCGAGTATGAAACAAGGTAATTGTCCATTTAAAATAATTAATTTGGATAGTAATGAAAAAGCAAATTACATTATTGATGAAACACAGAACGTAAAATTGCAAAACGAACGATGGGACGAAGGAGAAAAAATTATTCTACGACCTCAAAATGCAACGGGGGCAACGGTTTCGTATGCATTAAGTTTTGATTTTTCTTCGGGGAAAAAACCGAAAAGCGGTGATACATTATGGATTATTACTTATAACCCGCTTAGCAATGAAGATGTATACAGATTTAAACTAACCGATAATTTTATTTTATCAACCAAAGAAACTGCGTCTGTTTTACCGAAATATAATTTATATCAAAATTATCCTAATCCGTTTAATCCGTCAACAATTATTGAGTATTATATACCCAAAAGCGGACCGGTAAAATTAAGTGTTTTTGATATGTTAGGTCGTAAAGTGGCGGTACTGGTTAATGAAGAACAAGCTTCTGGTAAATATAAAATAAATTTCAATGCTTCAAATCTTTCAAGCGGAATTTATTTTTATAAATTACAAAGCGGTAATTTTTCAAAAATTAAAAAGATGATTTTGTTGCGTTGATTCATCAAAAAATTTTCAGGGGAAGTCTGTTGCTCTATAATTTAACGGAGAGCAACAGCGAACCCCAACTGTGCCCAAAGGCATCAGGGAATTCCGGTGTGTTAAAATGTTGTATGTATTCAAAATTAAATGATTTGTAAATTATAGTTCCCCCAATATCCGCATAGCCGATAAAACGATTTATTTTATCCAATGTATAAGCGGATTTTGTAAACAGACCACCTTGTAATGTAGCATTATAGCCGATTATCTTTCCTTTACATGTAAAAGAAAAATAGATCTGGAAATTATCGGAATCGGTAAAATGGTAACGTTTTGTTAAAGGATTAAAAAGCCCGATTTGAACAGATGCTCCTATGCCTGCATTGGTAAAAGGTAAACCCAAGCGTGTTTCCGCAAACCCGCTGAAAATAAGGGCTTTTGAAATATGATAAAACTTTTTTACCTCAACAAAGTAGTTTAACATAAACGAGTTATTTATTTGATTTTCCCATCCTTCAACTTCTGCGGAAGTGGGGAGCAGAGAATGTATTCCGTTTTGTGTCTCTTCGCCAAAAGCAGCCGGCCCCAATACTCCTGTTTTTAATTCCGAAATAAGTTCAATATTATTGAAGCTATTAAATTCCGCTTTTACAAAACCCAACAGAATATAAGCGGCAAAAGGTCTGTCGCCGTTAAGTTGGGCCGGAATATAAAATTTGTTTTTAGGAGTATAGATATCCTGAATGAGAGTAACGGCATATAATTTAACATCCGAATTTTTTAATGAAAAGAAAAGATTGTTAACCGGATTTCGTTTCTCTTTGTTTGTAACAAACTGTATATAAAAACCGTTTGTGTAATAGTAATCGGTGTTGTCCATAAAATCATTTGACCATTTAAAAGAGAAAATTGACGGAGTTTCGGATTGTCCGAAAATCCGAAACGGAATGTAAATGATAAACAATATCATTAAAAACGTGTTTCTCATCTTTTTAAATAATTGTTGTTTCAATATTGCCGATGTTTTCAATATATCCCGAAAGCTTATCGCCTCGTACGACTTTGCTTACTCCTGCCGGAGTACCCGTAAAAATTAAATCTCCTTTTTCCAAAGTCATTCGTGCAGAAATATTTTTAACAATTTCTACGGGGTTAAAAAGCATTGTGTTGAGTGTAGTACTTTGTTTCACGGTATTGTTTACCTTTAATACAATTTTTTCGGAGCCGTTAATTTTGTATTGCTCTTTCAAAACAAATTCTGAAAGAACACCGGAAGTATCGAAAACTTTTGCCAGGGTCCATGGGTCTCCTTTTTCACGGCTTGCAAATTGCAAATCGCGCAAAGTCATATCCAACCCAACGGCGTATGCAATTATAGATTCTTTAGCTTCAGCTTCATCAGCATTTTTTACAGTTTTACCGATGAGTAAAACAAGTTCAATTTCGTGATGTAAATTTTGCGAGTACAAAGGATGAACAACGTTTTCACCGCTGTTTATCATACATGTTGCGGTCTTTAAAAATATTATCGGGAATTCCTCGGGTACTTCGTTACCCATCTCTTTTGCATGTTCGGCATAATTTCTTCCAACACAAATAACTTTACCGATTGCTATCTCTTCTCGCGTTTCTTTAATTTTTACTGTTTTCATTTTTAGTCCGTAATTTAATAAGCCAAGTTTCTAATCATTTTTTTGCTGTCCCACGGGGCTTTGCCTCCGTTTAGATATTTATGAAACCATTCCAAATGAGCATTATAATATAACGGCATCGATTTTATTCTGCTCGGCCAATGTCCGTCGTTTTTAAAAATAATTAATCTGGAATCTATTCCTCTATTCTGAAGTACCGTAAAATAACGTAACGACTGTGAATACGGGACACGATAGTCACGTTCTCCAGTAATTATAAGGGTTGGGGTTGTAAAGTGATTTTCATATTTGCTCGGGGACATTTTTTCGTAATCTTTGTGTTTCAAATCCCAATTAGGGAACCACAACTCTTCAGTTTCATCACGAAATTCTCTTAAATCGTAAATACCCATCATAGAGGCAAGGCATTTAAAACGGTTTGTTTTTGCTTGTATCAAATTCATGAAATATCCCCCGTAACTCCATCCCATAGCTCCGATTCGGTTTTCATCAATATAATCAAGCTTTGCAAGATATTCTGTTACTTTCATTATATCTTCGAATACTTTTCCGTCCCAATCGTTGGAGATTGCCGCCGTATATTCTTGTCCGTATCCTGTAGAGCCGTGCGGATTTGGGAAAGCAACAACATAACCGGCTCCCGGGTATATTTGCCAATCGCCGCGGAATGCATCCATCCATTGATATTGGGGGCCTCCGTGAACGTTAATAATAAGCGGATATTTTTTCAGCGGGTTAAAGTTATGCGGCTTAACAATAAAGCAGTGAACCGGAATGCCGTCTGCCCCCGGTATCCAAACTTGTTCCACAGGACGGATATCAACGCTGTCGAGTAATTCTTTATTGCAATTTGTTAAAGCGAAATTTCGTTTTGTTTTTAAATTATAATATTCCAGTTCTGCGGGTTTGTTTACTGTAGTGTTCATGTAAACTACAAAATCCTCCTTTGGAGAAAGAGTAAAAGCATATATGGTTTTATGTGGAAGTACGGAATCGATTTTTTTTGAAGCTACATCAACTTTGAATAAGGGCATATATCCTTTTTCGTAAGCGGTAAAATAAATTTGTTTCGAATCGTGCGACCATTCAAAATCATTAATCCAATTATCAAAACTTTCAGTGATAATTGTTGAACTCTTTTTTTGCAAATCATAAACAGCCAAGCGTATTCTGTCGGATTCGTAAGTGGGAATTTTTTGAGTTAAGTATGCAATTTGTTTCCCGTCGGGAGAAAATTTAGGATTAAAATCCGATGCTTTATTTTGAAGTGTGATATTTTGTAAATTTTTTCCGTTAACATCAACAACAAAAATATCCGTGTTTGTTGATAATTCGGGGTGTTTTACTCGTTTGGAATCAAAAGTAATTGACTTTCCGTCAGGTGAAAAATTGTAATGGTCGCTTCCGCCGGCGGAAAAAGCCGGAGAATGAAAATATCCCGGGGTTAAATCGGAATACTCTTTTGTGTTAAAATTATATTTTAATACATGGGTGTATTTCCCGTCATTATATTCAGTCCAATGGCGAACAAATAACGAATCGGCAATGTGTGCTTGAATTGGTCCGTTATTGATTGCTTCGATAATTTTGGAATTACATTCAGCATCAGCACCGCATTCAGGAAAGACGGATGCTTGGAAAATAATATTATTTTCGGATTGCGAAAATTTCGGCGAAGATATTCCCAACTTGTAATTTGTTAGTTGTTTTGCTTCTCCGCCGTCAACGGGAATAGAATATAGTTGTACGGAACCACTGCGAGTTGACAGAAAAAAAATATCCTTATTGTTATTGCTCCAAACAGGATTAAAGTCTGCCGCTTTATTGTTTGTAATTTTCTTAAGGTGTGTACCGTCGGAATTTACCACGTATATCTCCGTGTTTGTTTTTCCTTCTTTCAAAAATTGTTCGGTAACGGTAAAAAGAATTTTTGTACCGTTGTTGGAAATTACGGGAGCGCCGACGGATTTTACATCATATAAATCCTTAATTGTAAAAGCTTTTTTCTGTGCTTGCAACAAAACGGTTAATGGTATAATCATCAACAGAAAAATTTTGAGTTTCATGAATCCTCCAAAAAAAATTTTTTTATTTTGCAATATACTCAAAAATAGATATCGGTTGATAAAGGGGAAAATGTTCTTAAATTCTTTTAATAGTAAATTACTGTTTAATCTTAGTCAATATCTTATTATTTTTAAACAACATTCATAATAATTAACTGATATATTGTTTGCTTTACGGCAATATATAAATATGGTTTAATAATAATAGCTTGATATGTAATATGAATTGTAATAGAAAAGTTTTAATAATTATTTTCATTTTCTTTTCAACTTTTATCTCTTCTCAGGAGATACAGTTTTATGGAAATTTTAATCCCGGGAATTTGATTATAGGAGTGGGAGAAAACATACAGTGGGCTTGGTTGGATAATACGGAATTGCAGATTGACAGCGGTAAAATCTTTGCTTTCGGGTTTGATGCAAAAGAGACAGGCAATAAAATACTTATTGTAAAACACGATGACGGCAGAGTTCTGCTGAAAAAAATAAAACTTCCAAAACGAAAATATCGCATACAAAAGATTAACAGTAAAAAATCACAGTTTAAACCGTTACCGGATTCATTAAAAAACAGAATTGTTAAGGAACGGGAAATAGCAAATACCGCACGAAAAAAAATCGGAGAAATTAAAACTGCTCTTTTTAAATCGGGATTTATACGTCCCGTTAAAGGAGGATGGTTAAGTAGTGTTTTCGGAAGTCAACGTATATTAAACGGTGTAAAAAAGAATATGCATAACGGTATTGATATTGCTGTTCCGCGCGGAACACCCGTACGTGCAATGGCAGATGGAGTA
>CAZTYP010000056.1:0-5956 GCA_964617555.1 uncultured Melioribacteraceae bacterium
CGTTATAATTTTTATTGTTAATATAACTAAGGGTAATATTAGGCATATCTATACGCATAAATAACGAAACCGAGGCCCTGATTGTTTGGAAGGTTGTTGTTGCGGCTTTTGTTTCTTGTAAGTTATCGTGTAAATTTTCATATCCTACGGTAAAGAAAAGTTGGTTATCCAAAGTTCTAAATCTATCGGTAATATTTAAACCGGCAACATCTGTACGTGTATATTCTTGTCCGAACGATTTAAATTGGTTACCACGATAAATATACGCTCCTTTTAAATTATTATGGAAATAACTTAATTCCACAGAACTTTCCGCTGCAAGAGAGGATAATTCTGTAAAATTAATCGGTTCAATAAATTGATTAATGGTGAAAAAAGGAGAAAGTTTATTTTTTATATCTTTAAAAGCTTCCGCATCGCTTCCCAATTCATCGCTATACGCAAAAATTGAATCAATTTGTTCATCGCTATATGTACCGGAGGTAATATCGGAATTAACCAAAGAAACGGCAGCAACACCTTTTACAATAATTCTTCTGTTATCCAATACTAATCCGATATCTGTACTAGCCACAAGGTTTTCTTGCGGTTTTACACCAAACTCTATTGAATTAACATCATCTATGGCATGTAAAAACGAAAGTCCGAATTCAAATCCTTCTTCGGAACCAATCCCAATGCGTCCGGAAAGGAGTTTTCTGGATTGAATACCAAAATCAACTTTTCCGAAAGGAGCTCCGTACTTTACGGAATCAATTCTAATAACATTGGATTCTAATGGGGCTTCGGCACTTGTAGGAAATGTTTGTAACAATTTGCCTTCCACTTCACGCCGCACTTCTCCGTAACTACCTTGCAGATGGAAATACCACAGGTCCAATTTCCCGTCAACTCCTCGTAAACGTTTGCCGTTAAGAAGTAAATTATTATATCGCGGGTAACTATCGCCCCCACGTAAATATAACCAATTGTTTGCCACAGAAACATAATATCTGTTTTGAGGTTGAATATTCCCATTTTCCTCTGAAGTAATATATCCATAGGCGTTAAATTTCCAATTATCAATTCCGCCATTAACTCTTAAACCAAGATTACTGTATAAATTGGAACCGTTTTCAAAGGCTTCATTTCTTATCTCTGCAATTACATTACCGTAATATTTGAATTTGGATTCCATTCTAACAGCTTCTGCGGCGGAAACAACGGAAAAACTTCTTTCTACAGAATGATATAGTGAACCGTCTTTTTTATAAACATCTATTCTTAAAGTCTGATTTCCTTTTATTTCATCACCGTAATTCTGGGGGTAATAAAGCAAAAGATCTCCGGCAAACATAATTTTAGATGTAATATCGGTGCCATTTAAAAATATTTTTGTTTTGGAAATATCAACATCATCCGGAGTGTTAACAAGAGAAATTGAGATAAAAAGATCATCCAACGAAATTGTTTCATTATCGGCAGGACTTAAAATTAAAATTTCTTTATCTTTTTTACTCGGAGTAGCTACAGTTAAGTCTATTGGTCTTGCCACTGCCGGGACTCCCATAGGGTATGTCTCTCTGGTACCGTTTTTTAATTCTATAATTAAATAATAGGTTAATGTAGGAGCGGAAATATCTTCGCCGGAAATTTTGTACGTTGCAGTATTACCCATTATTTCCATCTCTTTAATTCTATAATCGGTTTCATTAAAAGATTTATAAACAAGTTGAACGCGAGCAACCGATGATGGATTAATTAAAGTTACCTTTACATCTGCAGGGTGTTTATCTTTCAGTTTTCCGAAAGAAACCGATGAGACGGAATTACTGGTTTGTTGTGCAAAAATTAATGGTGAAAGAATAAAAAGAAATAGAATAAATATTTTCCCTCTTCCAAATAGCTTTCCTAATTGTTCAAACATTCTTCCACCTACAATATTTTAAGAGTAGTCCTTTTTTTTCTTAAAAAAGAATTCCGGTTTGGCAGCTTATAATAAAATTACCGACAACAATAAGCTAAATTTAATAATTGTTAAGATAAAATATCAAATTTTGTTTAGAAGTGATAAATACCAAAATTGTTACATAACTTTATTAATTAAGAATAAATAAAGTTATGTAACAACAATTCAATTATTTGCTTTTTTTATTATTGACCAAGAAAATATTCTATTTCAATAGTTCCTTCGTCAGTATCAATATATATTTTATTTGTCTTTGTTTTTTTAGTTTTATTGAATTTTTCCAATTGTTCCTTAGTCATTTTTCCTTTAAAGAAATTACCGTCGGCACCAATCCGCACGGCAAAACCTCCTTCAACTGTTTCAATCCCTTTTTTACCCTGACGGGCTTGCACCTCTATTTTTCCATGTTCACAGGCAATAACAGTTGAACTGTCAGAATCCACCTCTAAATATCCTGCTGTTCCACGTATTGCAGCAACAGCAGTTGGTGTAGTAAATTTAAATTCTTCTTCCTCTTGTTTATTTATTTCAAAACCGATTACACCTTGTTCAAGAAAGGTATTTTTATTCAATTTCTTTCCATCTTTTTTAGCATAAATATACATTGTGGAATTTTCCCGAACACGTAAAAGCCCAGTACCGTCGGTAAACAAAACCAAAGCTAAAGATTTGTAACCGGTTTTTATTTGTTCACCGGTTTTTAGAGGGGTACCGGTTTTAGCAATTTTCCAATCAGAAGCATCGGTTTTTCTATATGAAACATCTTTTATTATTTTTTTGATAAGAGCAACCGGGGTATCTGTACCGTCATTAAAAACGAATCCGAACACCATAAAAAGTAATGCGGTAATTAATATAGGAAATATAATTTTTTTCATTTTATTACCTCAATTATTTTCTTATAAAAGTAATACTGCTTATTAATTCCGGATTATTTCTTAGCTTTGTAAGAAGTTCTTGAAACTCGGCAAAAGTTAATATTCGTCCGTTCCCTGCTCTGATTTTAACTTTATCAAAACTAATATCGCCATTTTGCAAATCTTCCAGCAATTGTTTCAATTTTGCATATCCCTTTGAATTTTTCGCGCCCTTGGCATCCATATCTTTCAATGATTGAAGGATTAAGTTTTCCAGATCTTTAATTCCTTTATCAACAACGTGCGTATTAGCCCCTTTTAAATAAAAATCGACTATGTTGGAATAAATAATATTTTTTGAACCGGGAACATTAACAACACCACGAACCTGAACTACAACTTCTTCCCCTCCGACTAATTCTCTGTCCAAAATTGCTCTTAAATTTACGCTTGTATTTTTACCAACAGATTGATTTTTAACAACCGGTGTTCCATGCTGTAACGCCTCCTCCAAAGATTGCAAATGGGTATCACGAATATTAGCCTTAATGAAATATTCAGAAACTCCGGGAACATCTGTCCAGCTTATCGTTATACCTCCAACATCATAAATTTCCCCATTAATAGGTTCAATAATGGTTATCGTTTGCGAGGGATTGGTAAAATCGATTTCTTCGGATGCTGAACTTTGGGGAACTCCATTTTCATCAAAAACTTTTAATACAATTTTGTAAGTTCCTGTCGGCTTCCCTTTATCCTTGTTTTCGTCCAATAATCCATCATTAATATTCTTTTCTTCAAGTTGTATTCCTGAAATAGAGGAGATATCATCATTTGAAAAATCCCTTGAAAGGAAAGGCTTTGTTGTAAAATCGGCTAATTCTTTATATGAAGCTTCATTAAGTTTACGCCACAAAATTGCTCCTTTTACATAAACTTTAACACCATGCGGACTCATGGTAACCTGAAAAATTCTGGGGGTATTTTCTAAAAAAGGATTTGAAAGAAAGGCAGCAAAAGAAACTTCCGGCAAAGGTTGAAAAACATTAAGTTGAATTTGAACTTTTTGTTGGGCAAATAAATTCAAACCGACAAATAGTGTTAATAAAAAAAATAGGTTTGTTATCTTACTTTTCATGACAACTCCTTTTTTATTAGTAATATACTAACCCAAACATATGAATATATATATTAGAACGATGTGATTTGTATCAAGTAAAAAATACGAATCACAAAACAAAACGGTTAGTTAATTTTTTCATCAGAATTAACATTTGCAAAACCAAACTGCGGATTAGGATGCCCTTCTATCTTTATTTCACCGAATCTCGCCTCAAATTTTTCGATATTATCTTGCAAAGCTCTTAAAAGCATCTTGGCATGCTGGGGTGTTGTAATAATACGAGATTGGACTTTCGCTTTCGGAACTCCCGGGACAACACGTGTAAAATCTATAATAAATTCTGCCGGAGAGTGTGTAATTATTGCAAGATTAGAATAAATTCCTTCTGCCTCTTTTTCTCCTAATTCAATATTAATCTGTTGCTGCGATTCATTTTTATTCATAATCTTCTCACTAAATTTTACTCCGCAACCTAAAAAGATTGCGGAGTATATAAAAATTTATTTTCTGTATTTGTCGGCATTATCAAATGCTTCTTTAGATTTTTCGGTATCTCCTAAATTGGCATAAACTTTTCCCAAATAATTCCAAATGTTCGAATCTTCAGGATTTGCTTCCAAATATTTTTCCAACGGTTCAAGAGCTAATTTAAATTTTTCTTTATAGGTTGTATCACCGGAATCTTCTTCTATAGCTTTTTCTTGAAGCTCGGCACCCCATTTAAGATAGGTAACTCCCAAATTGTAATATGCGTTTACATAACCGTCTTTAAGTTCAATAGATTTTTTAAATTGTTTAGCTGCTTCGTCATATTTACCGGCGCCCAACAAAAGTACTCCGTAATTATATCGATAAATTTCATTAGTGGGATCTTTTTCAATTGCTTTTTTAAATGCTTCCATTGCAACGTCCAATTTATTGGCATCAACATAAGCAGTTGAAAGTTGATCTAAAATTTTTGTATCATCAGGATATAATTTTTGAGCTTCCTCTAACAAAGCAATCTCTTCATCATATATTTCCATTGCTTTTATACTATCAGCAACATTTTTCGTTTCTTTAAAAGAATTCATTAATGTTAAAGCTTTATTTCCGTAAACTTTCCCTAAATCGACATATGCTTGAGGTGATTTTGTTAACTCAATAATTTTTTTAAGCGGAGCTTCAAGTTCATCTTCTCTGCCGGCATTAATTAAAGAATAAACCATATTTTGATATGCTCCCGCAGAATCCGGTTCAACAAGTATACAGTTACGGAATTTTTCTACAGATGTATTGAAAAACATCTTACTACTATCTTGGGAAGTAACTTTAACGCCTTTATTAAAATATCCGACACCCTTGTTAAAATTATCTTGCCATTTATATTTTTTATAATCATCTATTTCTTTTGCAAATTTATTACTAATTGCAAGAGATTTTTCAAAGTTTTTCAACATTTCGTCAAGATTATCTTCTTCCCCGTAAATATATCCTAATAAGTAATATCCTTCATCACTTTTAGGATTCTTTTTAACTTCTTTTTCTAAAGCGGCCTTGGCTTTTTTATAGTTGTTTTGTTGAATATAAAGTTTGGCGCTTGTCATCTCTGTAGATGAACATTCAAATGCGGATAAACCTAAAACCATACTTAAAACAACCAAAATACTAAGTGCTTTTTTCATCACTTCTCCTGTCTGAATATTAAAAAATAAAAAATTATTATGTTGCAAATTACTTTTTTTAAGCCCTATAATCAAGAATAAACTCGGAAAATCATACTTTGATAATTTATGTGTTTTATAAAAAACACCTTTCATTGTTTATCGGTTTTTAGAATCAAAATTTGAGATTGTGATATTAAGCACATTCCCGATTACATACAAAAATATGTCATATTTTAGTAACAAAATTTCTATTTTTTTATTATTTTGCTTATAAAGGACAAATAAATTACTCACTTCGCCTCCTTATACATAATTGTTAAAATTAAAAGTTAATATCAAAATAATTTAAACTTTTAATAAATAATTATTTATTTTATTCGTA
>CAZTYP010000057.1:0-6991 GCA_964617555.1 uncultured Melioribacteraceae bacterium
GTCATGTAATAAATTTCTTTCTGATCTTTCTTCATTTTTTCAACATAATCGGCAAGAGAAACCAACTGTTCGCTCTTTTTATTGGAAGAAGAATCGAAACGAAGCAATTCTACAAATTTTTCTTGATTTGCATAATCTGTATAACCCATTTTGAAAATACGCGCAAATTCTTTCCAGAACGTCGCATATTTTTCTTTATCATCTTTAGCAAGCTTTGCCAATTCGGAAAGAACTTGTTTTGTTACACTTGTAGAAATTTTTGTAAAAATTACATTCTCTTGTAATGTCTCTCTTGAGATGTTCAAAGGTAAATCTTCAGAATCGACAACACCTTTAACAAAGCTCAAATATTCCGGCAACAAATCTTTGTTTTGATGATTAATTAAAACACGGCGCACGTATAAATCCAAGCCGTAATTATCTCTGTTAAACCCGAATATATCCGTATTTTTCTTAGGGATAAAAAGAAGAGCACTGAACTGAATAGGCATATCAACCGCTTTATGAATTACATGTAGCGGGTCGTCAACATCGTAAGTTAAAAATTTATAGAACTCGTTATATTGTTCCGGTTTAACGGATGATTTTGGTTCTCGCCACAATGCCGAAACGGTATTGACTTGTTCTCCATCCAATTTAATAGGAAAGGTAACAAAGTTAGAATGTTTCTTGATGATTCCTTCCAATCTGTATTTTTCCGCAAATTCTTTGGCATCTTCTTTCAAGAATATTTTAATTTCGGTACCACGATTCACATCGCCGTCAATCTCTTCCACGGAAAAACTTCCCAACCCGTCGGATGTCCATTTTATCGGTTTGGCATCTTCTTTAAATGAGCGGGAAATAATTTCAACTTTATCGGCAACCATAAAAACCGAGTAAAACCCCACACCGAATTTACCGATAATATTATTTGCATCTTCTTTACTTTCACTCAATTGCTTTAGAAACTCTGCAGAACCTGATTTTGCAATAGTTCCAATGTTCTTTATTATTTCTTCTTTTGTCATTCCGATACCCGTATCGGTAACGGTAAGAATGTTCTTCTTATCATCTCCTTTTACGGTAATCTCAAGTGCTAAATCACTTTGATAAATTTTTGTTCCTCTATTAGATTCAAAACGAAGCTTGTCCAAAGCATCGGAAGCATTGGAAATTAACTCCCTTAAAAATATTTCGCGATTGGTATATAAAGAATGCACCAAAATATTGAGGAGTTCTTTAATCTCTGCTTTAAATTCAAATTGATTCTCTTTACTCTTTTTTTTAGCCATAAAAATCCTCCATAGTATTTAAACTATCTACAATAATAATAATAATAACATTTAATTTTCTTAACAGGTATGATGCAGAATGCCCTAAAACGTTACTTGAGAAGCATTTTTTTAATAACAAATATGACCATCATTGCGGTTGCAGCCATTAAAAAAAGATATTTTAAAACAGTTTTATAATCAGCCCTTGAAAGTTTTATGGAAAATTTTGCGCCTCTCCATCCGCATTCCCTACATCTGTAATAGCTCCAAAATCCGGTTCTTCGCAAAGTTTTTTCCCAAAACGTACGTGCTTTGGAACGCCTTAATCTGCCATAAGATTTACATTGCGGACAGCGATCCAACGAATGGTTACTTTTTTCAATAAAAAATTCACTCATAAATTAACACTCAATAATATTTTAATTACAATAAAGAATAAAAATACAGAAAATATTTTTTTAAATGCAATAATACGAACTTTAAAAATTAATTTTACTCCCAAATAAGCTCCCACTACCGCCCCGATTCCGAGTAATAATGCAGCGGGAATATTTAAATATCCCCATTGCCACAAAGAGGCATTCCAATCATTATTCAAATATGCAAAAGAAATTGTGGAAATAACCATTGTAAAAAAAACAACCATTGTCGAGGTACCTACAGCAAGTTTCAAATTTCCGTTAAGAAAATAGAGCAGAATGGGCACATAAAAAACTCCTCCGCCAAGACCCGATATTGCGGCTATTCCTCCAAAAAATAATCCTGCAGGAAATAACCAAAGTTTACCGATTTTATTATCGGTTTTATCATTAGCGGAATTTCCGAAAAAAAGTTTTATTGCCACCAGCAAAAGGAAAAACGAAATAATTATTTTAAGTATTGACGGATTAAGTATTACTATTACATCCGGCGCATACCACGCCGAAATTATTACACCGAAAGTAAGAATTATTCCTTTTTGAATATCCAGATTGTTTTTTTTATTGTGATTAAAAAACGAAGATGCCGAAGCAAAACTACCGGCAAAAAGTGAAGTGGCAATTGCAGTAGTTGCAACTTCGGATGAATTAACCCCAAAGAGCGGTAATAAAAACAACAAAGAAGGGACAAAAACGGCACCGCCCCCTATGCCGAGTAAGCCGGAAAGTATTCCGGCCATAATGCCGATAATCAGCAATATAAAAATAAAGAAGATACTAATTTTTAAGACCCAATAATTTATTATAAATTATACTATCGGCTAAAACGGAAAGAGCAACATTAAATTGTTTATCGTGTTTAAGCCCTTGTAAAATACGGCCTTCCTTACCGGAAATTCTGGCAGCAAGCTCTTCTTTAATTTTGTAAACAATTTCCGATTTGTGCCTTTCCAATTCAACCATTTTATCTTTTTGATAAGCATCTTTCAACTTGGTAAGTAACGGCAAAATATCGGAATTAAGTTTTTCGTCTTTTGCAATTTTTTCCAACTCTTTTAAAAGTTTTTCCGATTCCGATGTATAATCGAAATTATGCTCTTTTAAATATTTTATAAATTCCGAATAGAGTTCACTGCTATCGGCTTCTTCAACTTCCGAAATTGTATGTGTGTTAAAATAATTTGTTGCAAAGCGAAAAAACATCCCTCTGCCTAAAAGAATTTCAACTTGTTTGGACTCTGAAATATTGGAAACGACGGAATCCGGCATAATGCCTCCGTTAGCAAAAACTTCCCGCTTATTATCGGTAAAAAACTTACCGGTATCTCTTTTAACAGAACTATCGAAAATATCTTTATTATCGGAATAATTTATTTTTTGGATACATCTTCCGCTCGGAGTATAGTAACGTGCGGTTGTAATTTTTAAGGAAGTGTTAAAAGATAAAGGCAATATTGTTTGAACAAGTCCTTTCCCGAATGATTTTTCGCCGATAACCACACCCCTATCATGGTCTTTAATTGCACCGGTAACAATCTCCGATGCCGAAGCCGAACCGTCATTAATTAAAACTACCAATTTGCTCTTGCCTGCAATGGGAGATTCTTCAGACAAATATCTTACGATTTTAGTGGTGTCACGCCCTATTACGGAAACTATAAGTTTATTCTTATCCAGAAATTTTTCGGCAACATCAATTGCCTGGTCAAGCAATCCTCCCGGATTACCGCGTAAATCAAGAATAATCGAATCTATTTTCTTTTTCTTCTTAAGAGTAATTAAAGCATTTTTCACTTCGCTTCCGGCCGATCTGGAAAATCCACTTAATTTAATGTAGGCGGTATTTCCATCCTTAGGAATAAATCCGAAATAAGGAACATTTTTGATAACAATTTCTTCAAGAACAAGTTCAAAAATTAAATTACCTTTAACACCGTCTCGTTCAACCGTAAGCGTAACGGTTTTTCCTGGATTTCCTTTAAGGTAGTTACTTAAGTTGTCGTAATTATTTTTATTAATCTCCACACTGTCTATTTTAAGAATTACATCACCAACACGCAGTCCTTGTCTTTGGGCAGGATATCCTTCCATTAATTCAAGTATTGTAACTTTCCCTCTTCGCAACCCCACGCTTGTTCCTATACCGCCGTATTTACCCGTTGTAATTACATCAAAATCTTTTTTCATTGTTTCATCTATAAAGATTGTGTACGGGTCTAAAGACGAAAGCATTCCTCGTATTCCCGCACGCATAAATTTTTCAGGATTAATTTTATCAACATAATTGATGCTTATTTGTCTGTAAACCTTCCCGAAAGTATCTATGCTTTTAGCAATTTTAAAATAGATGTCGGATTCGGAAATAAAAAAACCTGTAACAAAAATTCCTACTATTAAAAGGAAAACTCTTTTTTTTCGGTAAAATTTATTCATTGTTACTTACTCTCTTTTCGATAATGCTCATTATTTGTTTATGAATATCGTTAATGGAATTTGTTCCGTTTATAATAATAAATCTTTTCTCTTTTTTACTCATCTCCATATAGCCTGCTCGTACCCTGGAATAAAAATCGTTTTGAGAGAGTTCAATTCTATCAAGATTTTTTTTACCGAATTTCTCCCTTCTTTTTGCAATTTCGTCAAGAGGCAAATCAATGAAAAACGTTATATCAGGAATTGCTTTTCCTATTGCGAAATTTTGAATTTCCATAACGGAGTTAAGGTTTATTCCTCTGCCGTATCCTTGGTATGCAATCGATGAGTCGTGAAATCTATCTGATATAACGAAATACCCTTGTTGCAAAAGGGGTATAATTTTTTCGCGAACTAACTGTGCCCTGCTCGCCGAAAAGAGCAATAATTCCGTTTCAACAGTCATTTCGGAATTTTTTTTATCCAATAGAATTTCTCTTATTTTTTCTGCAATGGCAGTACCTCCGGGTTCCCTTATCAGTACAACCTTTTGCCCCATTGTTTCAAGTTTTGCCTGCAGCAATTTAACTTGAGTAGATTTTCCGCAAAAATCCAGACCTTCAAAAGTTATGAACATAATCAATATTGTTTAATTATATATTTCAATGTTTTAGGATTAACATTGGTTAATGTAGTAAATTCGGGATGGGCAATTTTGGGTTGCACACCTCCGAGTGTATCTAAAAAGGCATCATTAAAATCAACAACGGCAGTAATTGAATCTTTAGTCATAACACCTAAGTTTTCCAATCCGCCTCGTAAAGTTACATCTACAAAATGAGGGAATAATTCCAGTGTTCTGAATTTAGGAACGTTAACCGCATTTACCGGCACATTGTTAAAAACTTTATCTACTATTTTTTGTACCGCAAATTTAATTGTTGTGTAATTGTTGGAATAAACCACATAATTAATGGGATGCAGTTTTATTTTGGTTTCAACATTTCCCTCAAGTTCAGTTAATTCTTTAAATTCCGTATCAATATTTTTTATATTTCTAATAATTGAAAGCGGACCTGAAATTCTTACGGAATCCGGCTCGAGAACAATTTTGGAAACTATTCCGTACCCTTTTTTTATCTTAAGTTTTGCTTTTGAGAAAATAGGAACAATCTTTTCACTTTTTCTTTCAACGGTAAAATAGAGTTCCGCCGGCGAAACCATTGCAACATGCAAACTCGGATTAATCCATCTGTTATCGCTTAGTGCATCTCGGGTATCCACTTTAAATGTTCCTGTTTTTTTATTTGCCGAAATAAAAAACATTGTTTGCGGCCCTACTATTTTTTGTGCCAATACCCAACCCGTACCTTTAATTGTTAAACTGATACTTGCGGTTGATTGGTCCGAAATTGCGTATCCCTCTTTAATATCAACAAATTTAATGGGTACACGAATTGTTGTGGTATATTCGTATGAAAAGGAGATAAAAACCCAAAGTGCTATTGAAAAAAGTGTTGATAACAATATTGTAACAATTTTGGGCTTCAAAAAAATATTTCTCCTTTTTTAATAACGGAAATGATTTTAATAATAAAATATAATCAAAAATAGATTTCTCTGAAAACAAGAAATTACATTTCCGGTCCGGAAAATATAAAATCCGCTTTAACACATCAACAAAATTCATACTTTCAAATTTTCCGAAAAAAGAAATGCTATAATTATTATATTAGAAACATTGTTTATTTATAAAAAATTTCGAGTAATTATTATGTCTTATCTGGAAAATTATTTTTCACAATTTCGTAAAAATATTATCGGTATTAATCAAACTTTTACTTCGCCGTACGGCAAAAAAAAAATTATTTATGCAGATTGGGTTGCAAGCGGAAGACTTTATGCACCTATAGAAGACAAAATTAAAAACGATTTCGGGCCTTTTGTAGGGAACACCCACACTGAAACCAGTATTACAGGTACCACCATGACACGTGCGTACCACATTGCACGCGATATAATAAAAAAACATTGTAACGCAAACGACGATGATATTTTAATAACCGCCGGTTCTGGAATGACTGCCGTAATAAATAAGTTCCAAAGAATTTTGGGATTGCGTGTGCCCGAGCAATTTAAAGATATGCTTAATATTTCCGACAATGAAAAACCGGTAGTTTTTTTAACCCATATGGAACATCATTCCAACCAAACAAGTTGGTTCGAAACAATAGTTGACGTGGTTGTACTTCCTCCGGATAAAAACGGCTTAGTTGACCCAAACAAACTTGAAGAAGAGATACAAAAATACAAGAATCGTCCGCTTAAAATCGGGTCCTTTTCCGCATGCTCTAACGTAACCGGAATAAGAACGCCGTATTACAAATTGGCAAAAATTATGCATCAAAACGGCGGATATTGTTTTATTGATTTTGCCGCTTCAGCGCCTTACGACGAAATTAATATGCATCCGGAAAATGAAGACGAGCGTTTGGATGCCGTATTTTTTTCGCCTCATAAATTTTTGGGCGGGCCCGGAACTTCGGGAGTTTTAATTTTTAACAAAACCCTTTACAAAAGAACTATCCCCGATAATCCGGGCGGCGGAACAGTTGAATGGACAAACCCTTGGGGAGAACACAGATATAAAAACAGCATCGAAGAACGTGAAGACGGAGGAACTCCGGGATTTATTCAAGCAATCAGAACCGCGCTAAGTATTAGAATAAAAGAAAAAATGGGAATTGAAAATATTCATGAACGCGAAAATGAACTTTTATTCATTGCTCTAAAAAGATTCAGAGAAATACCTAAAATTCATCTCTTAGCTAACAATATTGAAAAAAGACTTGGAATTATCTCCTTTTATGTGGAAAATATTCATTTTAATTTAATGGTAAAACT
>CAZTYP010000058.1:0-40343 GCA_964617555.1 uncultured Melioribacteraceae bacterium
TTGGAAAGCATCAAGATGATTTTTCGGAGGGTAGCCTCCTTCTTCGCCGGCAAGGTCAAAGCCCACAACTCCTTTGTCGCGATAATTAACAGCAAGTTCCGCTATTTCAAGCGAGTTGGTCATATTTCTCATTGCACATAATATTACACCGTAACCGACTCCGAAATCTTCTTTGCCTCTGTTCAACCCTTTTAATACCGCTTCCATAACGTCGTCGTAATAAAGCCCTTGTTCAAGATGGAGTACCGGAGCAAAGCGAGTTTCAACATAAACCACGCCGTCATTGTACATATCTTCAATCATTTCGTAGGCGATACGTTCTAGGTTCTCTTTTGTTTGCATTACTGCAAGTGTATGTTCAAAACCTTGTAAAAACTCTACTAAATTACCTTTGTTTGCTCCTCTGAAAAACCATGCCGCAAGTTCTTTGGGATTTTTTGTAGGAAGTTTTTTGTAATTCATTTTTTCGGCTAAATCAATTACTGTTTGCGGACGTAAGCCGCCGTCCAGATGATCGTGTAATAACACTTTTGGTACTTTGCGTATAATTTCTTCTTGATTCATGATAATTCCTTACTTTTTTTCAACATCAAAAAATATTCTTTTTAGTATGTAATTGCAATGTAAAACGATAGGGTATAATTGAAAAGCATTGCAGCTTAACTTGATATAATTACTAAGTTAATTATTTGAAGATGAATTACTACCGCAAGTTAATATTCGGAATTAAGAACCGGCTATTTTAATAATAAGAATTTCTTAGTTCGAGAAAAATTTCCTGCTGTTAATCTGTAAAAATATGCACCGCTCGGTAACTTGGAAGCATTGAAGATAATATTATAATTACCTGATTGTTGTTGCATATTTACAAGAGTTGCAACTTCTTGACCAAGCGTGTTATAAACTTTTAGTTGTACAAAAAGGGTTTGTTTTTTTCCTACGTCAGCGGGAATTGAATATCTTATTGTTGTGCTCGGATTAAACGGATTCGGATAATTTTGCAACAAATTAAATTCCGGATTTTGTTCGGTCAATAAATTTGATTCAACGGAAACTTTTTCGTTGTTATTATATTGAACCACACCGAAATCGTAATTGTTGCCGTTATCCGTTCTTCCGCAAAGAATTATTTTATCGTTTGTAATTGCCATTCCGTATGCATCGTCAAAACTCCATTTTGAGGTTAAGTGGGTTGTTACAATACCGTCGGAATCAAAAGTACTGTCTAATGTACCGTCGGAATTATAACGTAAAAGAGCAAAGTTATGGCCGAGCGAACTAGTGGTATATCCTCCTACTAAAATTTTCCCATCTGATTGTAGTGCAACACTATAAGCTTCGTCGTCATAATCACTTATGGAAGAGTGTACAAATCCGTTATTTCCCCAATTATTATCCAACGAACCGTCCGAGTTAAAACGAACTACGGCAATTTTATAATATTCTCCATTACCGTAAGTGCAGGCAATAACTATTTTCCCGTCCGGTTGAACAACAACATCTGCTCCGTTACCAATAACGCTGTTGTTTTCTATTAAGGTTGAAGTTTTTCCATTTGAGTTAAACGTGGCATCGAGTGCCCCGTTATTGTTATAGCGTACAACCGCTAATTTGTTATCCGAGCTATCCTTAGCGATTCCTATAACAATAATTTTATTATCCGGTTGAATCGCAATTCCCATACCATAATCTTTATTTGACAAAATATCTGTTGTAACCGTTCCGTCGGAGCCGAATGTTTTATCCAGAAATCCGTCGGTATTGTAACGAACAACAGCAAAATCATATGTATTGCCGCCGTAAGAATATCCGGCAACAACAATTTTATTGTCGTTTTGTATCGCAACAGCTTTTCCTTTATCTGTAATTCCAATGTTTGTAATTATTTTACCGTTTACACCGAAAGTGTTATCCAAAGTTCCGTTGTTGTTGTAACGAACAACGGCAAAATCGTTTTTATTGAATGTCCATCCCGCAAGAACAATTTTATCGTCTTTTTGTATTGCGACACTGTATCCGTAATCTGTTGCTCCTTTGCCTTTGATATCGGTGGTTATTTTTCCGTTATTACCGAAAGTATTATCAAGAGTTCCGTTATTATTGTAGCGAACGACGGCAAAATCATATTGTCCGGTTGAATCTTGTGAAGCACCGGCTACAATAATCTTTCCATCCGATTGAACGGCAACGCTGTATGCTATATCATTACCATTTCCAATAGCTGTTGTAACAATACCATCATCCGAGAAAGTATTATCGAGTGTTCCGTCTTGCCCGAACAACGCTGTAAAGTTAACAAGTACAAAAAATGTAATATAATTTTTGAGTTTCATACCGACTCCGATTTTATAACAGTTTATGTTATTGGTTTAGGAATATTTTAGAATAAATCTAATTTATGTAATTATTTTTTATCACTTGAGTAACTTTCCCTCTTAGAGCAAAAAGCCAATACTATTTGTGGGAATTAAGTAATAAGAACCAAATTTAAGCTTGTGTTTCAAATACAATACGGTAGAATGTTACAGTGTTGTATAAACAATAAAAAGAGAAGTGGAAAATATTTTAGAAAAGAGAATATTGTTTTGAAAAAATAAAAAAAACTTCGGGGCAATTATCCCCGAAAGTTATTAACTACATGCAATTAAATTTTAAATTCACTTAATAAATTTAACATCTCTTCTTTTCTTGTTTCGTTAGCAAAACTTGCTTCAAACGAATTTTTTACGAGAGTGTAAATATCATTTTTCGTTAAATGAAGAGCTTCGGTAGTTTGAATAAAGTTTTCGTTCATATATCCTCCAAAATATGCCGGGTCATCGGAATTTACAGTTGCTTTAATACCAAGTTCCAACATTTTTTTTAACGGGTGTTGCTTCAAATCCGTTACTACTTTTAATTTAAGATTTGAAAGCGGACAAACCGTAAATGCAATTTTTCTTTCAACTATTTTTTTGATTAATTGTTCATCTTCCAGAGCGCGGTTGCCATGGTCAATTCTGTTAACTTTAAGAATATCGAGTGCTTCCCAAACATATTCCGGAGGTCCTTCTTCTCCCGCATGTGCCGTAAGTTTTAGTCCGTCGTGAAAAGCTCTGTTATATACTTCACCGAAAATTGATGGAGGATTGCCTACTTCGGATGAATCTAACCCGAGAGCCGTAATTTTATCTTTGTGTCCAAAAGAATATTCGTAGGTTTCAAATGCCGCTTCAAGAGGGAGGTGGCGGAGTATTGATAAAATTAATTTTGACGTTATTCCGTATTTTTTTTCGGCATCCGTCATTGCGGAGTATATCCCGTTTATTACGGTATCAAACGAGATTCCTCTATCCGTGTGTGTTTGCGGGTCGAACATTATTTCCGTATGAATAACATTTTGAGAATGTGCTTTGGTAAAATATGCCCAAGTTAAATCGTAGAAATCTTGTTCCGTAATAAGTACTTTTGCTCCTGTGTAGTATATATCCAAAAATTCTTGAAGATTGTTGAAGTTGTATGCCGCCCTCAGTTCTTCTACGGAATTATAGTCAATAGATATTCCGTTTCGTTCCGCAATTTTGAACATTAATTCCGGTTCTAATGTTCCCTCGATGTGTAAATGCAACTCGGCTTTCGGAATTTGCATTATATAATTTTTAATCTCCTCTTCCATTTCCAAACCTCATATATTTATTTTGTTTTCTGAAGATAATTAAGAATTGGTTTATCCTCAATCTTTTTTTTTAATAAATTAATACAACAGCAATATCTATAAAAATTTATTGTGGAAAAACGATTAATAAATTGGCAACATATTTTTTTGAGTTGAACGGAGAAAGGAATTTAATAATTAATATAATTATCTTTAAAAATTATAAAATTATTCATCTTTATATGAAAAGAAACATTTTACATAGAAAAAAAGCACATATAGATATTTGCTTAAATTCCGATGTTACTTTCGGAAAAAGTAACGGGTTTGAGAAATATGAGTTTGTACATAATCCTTTAACCGAAGTGAATATAGATAAAATTAATTTTACAACGGAGTTTTTATCTAAAACAATCTCTTTCCCTTTTTTAATTTCTTCAATGACCGGCGGTACCGACGAAACATTAAAACTAAATGAAAAACTTTCCATCGTAGCCAATGAATTAAATATTCCGATTGGTGTAGGCAGTCAAAGAATAATGCTTGAAGATTCTTCTACTCTCGAATCATTTAAGGTTATTAGGAAAAATGCTCCCAATGTTCCCGTATTGAGTAATATAGGTGCAGGTCAAATTGTAAAGATTGATGATATTTCCAAGTTACAATTAATTACTGAACCGATTGAAGCAGACGGAATGATTATTCATCTAAATCCTTTGCAAGAATTATTGCAAAATGAAGGGGATAAAAATTTTTCTGGAATATTAAATAAGTTGGCAAAACTTAAAAAAGAACTAAATATTCCGTTGATTGTTAAAGAGGTTGGTTCCGGAATGGATTATGAAACCGGGAAAAAATTGTTAGACGCCGGAGTTGATGTAATTGATGTTGCAGGGGCAGGCGGTACAAGTTGGGCAGCGGTAGAATTAATTAGAAATGACGATGAAACCAATTACTATTTTAAGGAATGGGGATTAAGAACTTCATATTCCATAAGAGAGATTGCTCGTTTGAAAGAAAGCAACAAATTCGTTCTAATTGGTTCCGGCGGCATAAATAATTTTGATGATGCTGCAAAAGCAATTGCACTTGGTGCGGATATGGTAGCCTCTGCGATAACTATATTGAAAACCCTTGACTCCAAAGGAGTTGAGGGAGTTATTGATTTTATTATTAATTTGTTTGCGGGAATAAAAAAAATAATGTTTTTAACCGGTAGTGCAACGTTAACGGAATTACAAAAAAATAAAATTAAAAAACTTGAGGAGTTGTATTGAAAAACAGTAACAAAAAATATACGAATAATTATAAAAGAGAAGTAGAAAAAATAGATAAAAAATTATCCAAATTATTACAAGGTAAAAAACCCGAATCGTTGTATGAGCCTTGCAGTTATATTCTGCAAAGCGGCGGCAAACATTTAAGAGCTTATTTAGTACTTCTTTCAACAAAAGCCGTAGGAGGAAAATTTTCGCAAGCATATAACGCAGCTTTGTCTGCCGAAATTCTTCATAACTTTACCCTCGTTCACGACGATATAATGGATAATGCCGATAAGCGTCGCGGCAGAACCACTCTGCACATCAAATACGATATTAGTACGGCTATACTGGCCGGCGACAGTTTGATTGCCGAGGCATATAAAAATCTTTTGAAGGACTGTAAAATAAATGCAACCGAAATTTTAAAAACTTTTAACAATAGCGTAATTGAAGTTTGTGAAGGTCAAAGCTTAGACAAAGAGTTTGAAGTTCGTAAAAATGTTACAATTCCCGAATATAAAATAATGATACGAAAAAAAACCGGAGCGTTGATTCAAATGTGTTGTTCAATAGGTGGGCAACTTGGCGGAGGAACACCCGAAGAGATTAAAGCCCTTGAAAAGTATGGGATGAATCTGGGGCTTGCCTTCCAACTGAAAGACGATTTGCTTGATATAATTGGTGATGCAAAAGATTTCGGTAAAAGTATCGGCGGTGATTTGGTTGAAGGGAAAAAAACTTTTTTGTTATTAAAAGCACTGGAACTTGCAAAAAATGAGGATAAAAAAGCATTACAAAAAATTATTTTAAATAACGGAATTAAACGTAATCAAATCAATAAATACAAAAAACTTTATGAAAAATTAAATGTATTGGAAATTACCGAAAAAGAAATTTCCAAATATACAGATATGGCTATAAGAGCATTGAAAAGTTTAAAGAACGAAGATATAAAAAAGAACTTAATATGGTTGGCAAATTCTCTAATTAACAGAAACAAATAATGATAGAAAAAAAAGTAACAATAATTAATAATGCCGGTTTGCACACCCGTCCCGCGGCAACTATAGTAAAAATAGCATCTCAATTTAAATCCGATTTTTTTATTAGAAAAGACGGATTAAATATTAATGGAAAAAGTATTATAGGAGTAATGACACTTGCCGCAGGAAAAGGTTCCGAGTTAACTTTAACTTTTGAAGGAGAGGACGAGGAACAAATGGCAGAGGCTGTAACAGATTATTTTAACAGGGGATTTGACGAATTATGATTGATTTAACAAAAAAGAATCTCTATAGAGGCATACCTGCTGCACCAGGAATAAAAATAGCAAAAGCATTTTTATTTAAAAAAGAGATAGAAAAAGTTGTTGATGAAAAAATAACCAATGTGGAAGAGGCTATTGAAAGTTTTGTTGAGGCACTCGAAAAATCGAAAAAAGAACTTGCCAAGGTATTTAGTCTTGCGGTAGATAAATTGGGGGCCAAACGTGCCGAACTTTTTGAAGCACAAATAATGATTTTGAGCGATCAAATTTTAATAGACAGAATTATACAAAGAATAAGAGAAGAGGAAAAACTTGCCGAGTATATAGTTCACGATGAAATTTCGAAGTACCAAGAATTAATGGCACGTTCCGACGAAGAATATATGAAAGAACGTTCGCACGATATTGAAGATATTAAAAATAGAATTATACGGAATATCAGAAAGAAAAAATGGAAATCTCGCATTACGGATGAAGAAGTTATTTTGGTATCCGACGTGTTAACTCCAGCCGATACGGTGCTTTTTTCCAGGTTGAAAGTAACCGGCTATGTAACCGAATTCGGAGGACTTACTTCGCACGCGGCAATTGTTGCGCGTTCGTTAAATGTTCCTGCTGTTGTTGGGTTACACGATGCTACGGAAATTATCAACAACAATGATAAACTTATTATAGATGGGTTTAACGGAATAGTTGTAGTTAATCCCACAACGGAGCAGCTGGAATATTACCTTGATAAACTTAATAAACTTGACGAAGAAAATGAAAAACTAGCCAAGTTGAGAGATTTGCCCGCCGAAACTTTGGATGGCAGAAAAATTAATATATATGCAAATCTGGATATGAATGAAGAGCTTGAATTAATTATCCAAAACGGCAGCGAGGGTGTTGGTTTGATGCGAACCGAACAAATATTCCAAGAATACGATTCCTTTCCGAGCGAAGAAGAACAAACTGAGGTCTATTCCAATTTTTCGCAAAAATTATACCCGCTTCCGTTAACCGTGCGTGCGTTTGATATAGGAGGTGATAAAGTTCTGCCTGTTGATGTTAAAGAACCCAACCCTATGTTGGGTTGGCGAGGAATTAGATTTTTATTGGATAATAAAAATTTATT
This sequence comes from uncultured Melioribacteraceae bacterium, assembly GCA_964617555.1. Taxonomy (GTDB): domain Bacteria; phylum Bacteroidota; class Ignavibacteria; order Ignavibacteriales; family Melioribacteraceae; genus 1-14-2-50-31-20. The sequence goes on from CAZTYP010000058.1 coordinate 7,281, forward strand.
TAAATCTCAAATTCGTGCGGTACTTAAAGCAAGTATTCACAAAAATATTAAATTTATGATTCCGATGGTTTCTTCAATTAAAGAAATACTTGAAACAAAAGAATTGGTTGCCGAATGTAAGAAAGAGTTAACCAATGAAGGGGTCTCTTTTGATGATGCGATAGAGGTAGGAATAATGATTGAAGTTCCTTCAACAGCATTAATGGTAAAAGATTTTGCAAAGGAAGTAGATTTTTTTAGTATAGGTACAAATGATTTAATTCAATATTTATTGGCGGTTGATAGAGGTAATGAGATTGTTACAGGCCAATACCAGGAGTTTCACCCCGCGGTTATCAGAACAATAAAATATATTATTAACGAAGCTAAAAAAACTCAAACGAAAGTAACGCTTTGCGGTGAAATGGCTGCTAATTATAAAGCTCTTCCGTTACTTATAGGGTTGGGTTTGGAATCCATAAGTGTTAGCGGGCCGGTTATTCCTCATGCAAAAGAGATAATCCGGGCATTAAACTATGCCGAAATATCCGGCTTTGTTACGGAATGTTTAAGTTGCAAAACGGAATATGAAATTCATCAAAAACTTGAAGACTTTTATTCTGAAAAATTTAAGGAAAGTTCAAAAGAGTTTTTCAATTAAGTTAGTGTGCTTCAAGCCAGTTTTTTCCTATACCTATATCAACAACAAGGGGTACATTTAGTTTATATGCCTCTTCCATATTTCGTTTTATTATCGGTTGTACCCTTTCCAATTCGTTTGTGGGTACATCAAAAACCAACTCGTCGTGTACTTGTAAAACCATTTTTGTTTTTGCATTAATTGAGTTAAGTTCGTTAAATACATTAATCATTGCCAGTTTAATTAAATCGGCGGCAGTTCCCTGAATAGGCATATTTACGGCTACGCGTTCTTCAAATTGTTTAAGCACTCTGTTTTTACTGTTGATGTTTTTAAGATTACGACGCCGTCCCAACAGTGTTTCGGCATAACCTTTTTCGCGTGCTTGTGCTATCGAGTTATCAATAAAAGCTTTAACACTGCTGAATTGTGTAAAATATGTTTCAATAACTTCCTTTGCGTGTTCCCTGGAAATTCCCATACGATTTGCAAGCCCGAAAACACCGATTCCGTAAAGAATACCGAAGTTTACTTCCTTGGCTTTTCGTCGCATATCTTGTGTTACTTTTTCCGGAGGAACGGAAAAAACCAATGCTGCAGTGGATCTATGAATATCTTCGCCGTTCTGAAAGGCGGCTGTAAGAGTTTTGTCTCCGCTTATTGATGCCATTATTCTCAATTCAATTTGACTGTAATCAGCACTTAACAAAACATGATTATCATCGCGCGGAATAAATGCTTCACGAATTTTTTTGCCGAGTTCAGTCCTTATCGGAATGTTCTGCAAATTTGGGTTAATGCTGGAAAGTCGTCCTGTGGATGCAACCGTTTGATTGAATGAAGTATGAACCCGTTTTGTTACGGGATTAATTAATTTCGGTAATGCATCGGCATATGTAGATTTTAATTTTGAGGCTTGTCTGTATTCTAACAGATAATCTATAATCGGATTGCTTCCTCTCATTGCTTCTAACGAAGATGCGTCTGTAGAAAAGCCGGTTTTGGTTTTTTTTATGGGCTTTAATTTTAATTTGTCAAATAGAATTATTTGCAGTTGTTTGGGAGAGTTTAAATTAAAAACTTCACCGGCTATTTCAAAAATTTTTTCTTTATATTCTTCCAATGAACGTTCAAGAAGTAAACTGAATTTTTTTAATGCTTTGGTATCAAGGTTAATTCCTGTACGCTCCATATCTTCCAACACTTTTACAAGCGGAAATTCCACTTGATAAGCAATTGTATTTAAGTCGTTTATTTGCAGTTCATGTTTTAAAATTTTGAATAATTTAAAAGTGATATCGGCATCTTCGCAAGCATAGGTAGATAGTTTTTGTAAGTCGACATCAAAAATTAAATCGGGATTTTTTTTCTTGCCGATTAATTCGGTTAACGGAATAGGGGAGTACCCGAGATATTTTTCAGCCAGTGCATCCATTCCGTGCTTTTGATCGGGATCTAAAATGTAGCTTGCAAGCATTGTATCGAAATAAAAATTTTCAACGGAAATTTTATGGGTTCGTAAAATTGCAATATCATATTTACCGTTTTGGCAAACCTTCTTGATGTTTTCGTTTTCAAATATAGGTTTGAAAATTTGGATGAAACTATCGAGCGGTAATCTGTCCGTTAAATTTCTTTCAAAGAGTGAGTTGTTCTCAATAAACGGATCTATTGCAACAAAAAATGCTTCATCCGGTTTTAGTGCAAAAGATACTCCGGCAAGTTTTGCCTCAAAAACATTCAGAGAATTTGTTTCCGTATCGAAAACAAAAAGCCCCGATTTGCTTAATGTTTTCGCTAAATTTTTTGCCTCTTCAATATCTGTAATAAGTTTATAGTTAACGGTCTTTTTATTGTAAACGGAGTTTGTTGTTTCTTTTTCATCAATTTCAACCGAATGAGATGAACCGTTAAAAAGTTTATTGAGTTTTTTGATTATGCTGTTTAACTCGAGTTCGCGAAGAATTTCATTAACATTTTCAAGATTAGGGGCTTTGTATTCGGTTTTTCCCAAATCAAAATTAAAAGGCACTTCCGTATGTATTGTTGCCAACTCTTTTGAAAGGAAAGCGTTTTCTTTGTTAGCTTCAAGTTTTTTTCTTGTCCCTTCTTTTATTTCGCTGAGATGATTGTATATATTTTCCAGATGTCCGTATTTTTTAATTAATGGCGTTGCCGTTTTGGGTCCGATACCGACAACACCCGGTATATCATCGCTGGAATCCCCGACCATAGCAAGGTAATCTACCATGTACGGTGGTTCAAAGCCGTATTTTTCGATAGCTTTTTCTTTATCCATTATTACAATTTCGTTGCCGGAACGAGCCGGTTGAATAATTGTAACATTGTCGGTAATAAGTTGTACGTAGTCTTTATCGGGGGTAACGGCAAAAGATTTCAGTCCCATTGCCTCTGTTTTTTTTAAAACCGTGCCTATTAAATCATCCGCTTCATAACCCGGTAATATATATAAAGGGATTTCCAAAGCGTTAACTAATTCGGTAATTCTTTTAATTTGTGGAATCATATCCTCCGGCATTTCTGTACGCGAGGATTTATATTTTTCATATCTTTCGTGGCGAAATGTTTTTTCTTTGGAATCGGTTGCAATAGCAAGGTAATCAGGCTTTGTATCTTCAATGATTTTTATAAGTTGATTCATAAAGCCGTATACGGCAGAAGTAGGTTCTCCCTTAGAATTTTTTAGAGGGTTATTAATGAATGCAAAGTAACCGCGATATGCTATTGCCATTGCATCTATTATTACAAATGTTTTTTGTGGATTATTCATTTATTCTCTATTTTAATTTTTTATAAATTTATTTAATTATGTAATATACATAAAAACATAATTCACAATAATCTAAAAAAACGGATTAACCGATTATGAATATAAAAATCACTTTCCTTTATCCCTTTTTCATGCTCTTTTTTGCTTTTCAAGTATTTGCTCAAACAGATACCGTATTTATTGCACAATGGAATGTGGAAAATTTATTTGATGCTGTTGACGATCCCGATAAAAATGATGAAGATTTTTTACCCGACGGTAAAAAAGAATGGACGGGAAATAAAATAGATTTAAAACTTGAGCATTTGGCAAAAGTAATTGCTTGGATGAATTCGGGCAAAGGTCCCGATATTCTTGCTGTTGAAGAAGTTGAACACAAATATTTATTGGATACTTTGCTTACAAGACATCTGAAAAATCATAATTATAAAATTGCATATAAAGAATCTCCGGATAAACGTGGAATTGATAACGGGTTGATTTATAATTCCGCAATCTTTTCCTTAATTGATGTTAAGGCAATTCATGTTGAACTGCCAAGTAAATACCCTACAAGAGATATTTTGCAAATACATTTGAAGGCTGTTGCAAATAAAGAAGATTTATATTGCTTTGTTAATCATTGGCCTTCGCGAAGAGGGGGAGAGGAAAAATCCAGACCTAACAGAATTGCCGCCGCACAGACTTTACGCACAGCAATAGATTCTTTGCAAAATTTATACGGCAATGCAAAGATTATAATACTCGGAGATTTTAACGACGAACCAAATAATACTTCAATTGTTGAGTTTTTGAAAGCTGTTCCTGTTGTTTGTAACGATACTTTATCAGTTGGAACTTTTTATAATTTAGCGTATGATATTTTTACAAAGGGATTAGGGACCTATCTTTATCGCGGAGACTGGAATATGTTGGATCAGATAATTGTTTCTTCCAGTATTATAAACGGGGAGAGCAAATTTCAGTTTATTTGTAACTCGTTTATGTTGATTAAACCGCAATTTATGATTACGCAGCACGGAAAATATAAAGGGGCTGCAACCCCTACTTTTGGGGGTAGAAAATATTTAAAAGGTTTTAGCGACCATATTCCCGTAGGAGCAAAGTTTATTTTAAAATAAACTTTATCTATCTGTTAAATAAAAATATTTACTTTAACAAGTAAATATTTTATTGACATTCATATGTTATTTGAATAATATTAAACTCTATAATTTATCGATTATTTCGTGGTTTTTTTTTAATTACATAACATAACTTAGGAGGTTAACTCTTATGCATTTTTCAGAAATCTTAGGTTCTATTTCATACCTAATTGCACAAGTTGAAAGCACAGGCGTACTTACTTACTTACAAGAAAAATTTGTTGCCGGTGGTGCATTCATGTATCCTATTCTCGGTTCTTTGATAATTGGTTTGGGATTTGTATTTGCAAAAATTTTCACATTAAGCCGTGCCACAATTAACACAAAAAAATTCATTGTTCAAGTTAAAGAAGCACTTCAAAAGGGCGGTGTTGACGAAGCCATTAAGCTATGCGAAAATTCTCGCGGTTCTATTGCATCGGTTTTTCATGCCGGTTTATTAAGAGCCGACGAAGGTGTTGATGCAGCGGAAAAAGCCATTATGGCTTACGGTGCTATAGAAATGGGATTCTTGGAAAAAGGGATGATTTGGATTTCAACTTTTATTTCCATTGCTCCTATGCTTGGTTTTACCGGAACGGTACAAGGTATGGTTGAAGCATTCGATTCTATTGCCGCTTCTGCACAAATGTCGCCTTCTGTTGTTGCTGCTCCTATAGCGGTTGCGTTATTAACAACATTGTTTGGTCTTGTTACTGCAATGATTCTCCAAGTTTTCTATAATTATCTTATTTCAAAAATCGACAAAATTGTTGCCGATATGGAAGAAAGCTCAATTGAATTAATTGATGCGTTATATGAATTAAGTAAAAAATAATTATTAAAAAAACTATTTAAGAGAATAAAGTAATGGTTCAGATAAAAAAGAAAAAAGAAAGAGATGCCAATATTCCCGATGCTGGAATGTCGGATATTGTATTTCTACTTTTACTATTCTTTCTGGTTTCAACAACAATTGACGTAGATACCGGTATAGGATTAAGTTTGCCTGAATATATTCCTCCGGAAGAACAAGAATTTGTTCCGCTTTCAAAGGATAGGTTGGCGGCATTAAACATCAACGAAAACGGTGATGTGCTTCTTGACGGAAAGGTAATTGCCATTCCGCAAATTAGCGAAAACCTTATACCCCGTATTGAAAGTAAAATTAATTTGCCCTTGAAAAAGAAATTGGTTGTTTCTGTTAAAACCGACAGAAAAACAAATTACAATCTTTACATTCAGGCGTTAGATCAAATAAAGTATGCTTATGCGGAAGTTCAGAAAGCATATGCACAGCAAGCTTTCGGTAAAAAATTATCGGAGTTAACACCTGAAGAAGAAAAAACGGTAAAGAAAGAAAAAGTTCCAATTATTATTTCAATTGCTGAACCGGAAAAAATATAAAAAGGATTGAGGAAAAGAAATGACTTTTAATAAAAAAAGAGCATCCGTTAAACAGGAAATTCCGACTTCATCAATGCCTGATATTATATTTATGCTTTTGCTTTTCTTTATGGTTGCTACAACATTAAAAGAAGTTGAAGTTTACGTGCAGTATAAACTTCCGGAGGCAGTAGCAATTGAAAAGATAGAGAACAAAAGATTAATTTCTTATATATGGGTTGGTAAAAGCGGTAAAATTCAAGTTAACGATGCAATTGTAAAAGTGGAAGATATCAAAGATATAATGTATAAAAAGCGACAAGAATTACCGAATGTTATTGTTTCTCTCCGTATCGATAAAGAATCGGATATGGGAATTGTAAACGATATTCAGCAAGAGCTTAGAAAAGCCGATGCTCGTCGTATTAACTATTCGGCCATGCTTAAACAATAATTATATCCTATTTTTTACAGGCAGGTTATGTTTATATATGGCCTGCCTTTTTTTTTGTCCCGTATCTTTTCGGGACTTTCTAATTTAATAGATTTTAATAAAGCAGAGATGTTATCATGAGTTTAAAAGAAAAAATTAATTCCGATTTGAAAGATGCAATGAAATCGGGGGACAAAATAAGATTATCAACAGTTCGTTCAATACGTGCTTTAATATTGGATTTTGAAAAAAGCGGTGCTGGTAGAGACCTTACTCCTGTTGAAGAAGTAGCGATGTTAACCAGAGCCGCAAAGAAACGCAGAGATTCGATAGAGCAATATAAAAAAGCCGGAAGAAACGACTTGGTTGAACAAGAAGAGAAAGAGTTGGCTATATTGGCAGAGTACTTGCCCAAACAACTCAGCAACGAAGAACTTGAAGCGGAAGTGAAAAAACTTGCCGATGATATCGGTGCTACAAGTAAATCGGATTTCCCTAAACTTATGCCTTTGGCTGTTAAAACGTTAAACGGAAAAGCAGACGGTAAACGGATTAAAGAAGCGGTTGACAAACTCCTTTCATGATTTTTTTAACTATTGGTTTTAACTTATTGGTAGTAAGTGAATTATATAGATTTTATTATCATATTCTTTTTATTTATTGGTTTTGCTCTTGGTTTTAGAGACGGATTAATTCGTAAGATAATCGGTTTGCTGGGGCTTGTAGTGGGGGTTGTATTATCTTTGGAGTTTTACCAAAGTCTGGCTGTTGTTATTTCTCCGCTATTTAACGGAGAAATTTATCTTGCCGAAATTGTTGCATGGATTTTAATTTTTATTACTACAATTTTTTTGGCTTCAATACTTAAAAGAATAATCCATCCCTTGGATAAGGTAAATAAATTTACCAATCAATTTTTAGGCGGAATTTCCGGTACACTTCAAATCCTTTTTTTTATTAGCGGCTTTTTATTATTTCTTAATGTTTTTAATATTCCCGGGAAAAAAGCTAAAGAATCTTCCATGTTATATTCTAAAGTTTATAACGTTATTCCTTACAGCATAGATCTAATTGTCGGAAAAAATTCCAATGCAATGAATTTAGTAAAAGATTTTATTGAACAAAGTAGTAATATAGAAGAACAAAAATGATTTCCAAAGAAATATTAAGCAGACTTGAATATTTTAAAGTACTGGAATATGTGGCAAAATATTCTACAACGGAAATTGGTAAAGAGTTGGTGCTTAATTCGGAACCATTTGCTTCTTCCGAGTTTGCAATACTAAACGGCCAAAAAGTTTCGGAAGCAAAAGAAATTTTAATTCAAAATGATTTTCCGCCTTTGGAATTTCTCCCTAATTTACATCAATCCCTTTCACAAAGCAGAATTGAAGGAACATTGTTAACGATTAACACAATTAGAAATATTAATATTTTGCTTTCCGTTTCAAGAAAAATGAGCAATTTCCTAACTGCCAATTGTAGCAATACGATTTTATACAAAGAGTATAAAAATCGCCTCGTTGTAGATAAAATTCTTGAGTACGAAATAGAAAAAATATTTACCGCAACCGGAGAGATAAAAGATTCTGCCAGTAAAGAGCTAAGTAAAATTCGTTCTTCGATTAATGAAAAGAATGAAATTTTGCGTAAGACGGTCAGCAAAATTTTAAAGCAATTCAGTAAAAATATGTTAGTGCAAGACGAATATGTTACCATGCGAGACGGCAGAGTGGTTTTACCTATTAAAGCCGAGCATAAGCGTCATGTAAAAGGATTTATACATTCAGAATCCGGAACAGGCCAAACAATTTACATTGAACCTGAAGAATCCTTAGAGCTTAACAATGACTTGCTTTCACTTCGTTTTGCTGAAGGCAGAGAGATTGAGAGAATACTAAAACAAATTACCAAAAGAATTGGTGAAGCCAGTTTGTTCTTAAAAGATTCTTTAAATTCTATTGCAGAGTTGGATGCATATTTTGCCAAGGCACGATACTCTTTGGAAATTATCGGTAGTTTCCCTTCTGTTGAGAACAACAGAGCGTTTAAAATTATTGAGGGATATCACCCGATACTTCTGAAAAAGTTGTCCAAAGCAAAGATTGTTCCGTTATCAATAGAGATAAAAGAAAAAGTAATTATTATTACCGGTCCTAATGCCGGTGGTAAAACGGTTGTTTTAAAAACAGTAGGATTACTTTCTTTACTTGTGATGTCCGGTTTTCACGTGCCCGTTAATCCCGACTCAAATTTTAATTTTTTTGAATCCGTATTTGTAGATATCGGGGATAGACAATCTATAGAAGACGATTTAAGTACGTTTAGTTCACACTTGGCAAATATAAAAAATATATTAAATTCGGCCGACAAAACCTCGTTGGTATTATTGGACGAATTGGGAACCGGTACCGACCCGACCGAAGGAGCTGCATTGGCTTCCGCAATTTTGTTGGAATTAAGAGATAAAAAGGCAACTGTTCTTGCAACAACACATCACGGCAATTTAAAGATATTGGCAAGTAATGAAAAAGGATTGGAAAATGCTTCTATGGAATTTAATGTTGATAAACTGCAACCTACTTACAGATTTAAACAAGGTTTACCCGGTTCAAGTTATGCTTTTGAAGTTGCAAGCAAAATTGGTATTGATGATAGTTTAATTGCAAAAGCAAAATCACTAATTGACGGCAACAACAATAAAATTGAAGATTTTTTAATTGATTTGGAAAGAAAAACCGGAAAAATAAGGGAGCAACTTAATAAATACGAAATTGAAAATACACGGTTAAAAGGATTAACAAATCTTTATCAACAAAAATTAACAAAACTTGAAAAAGAGAAAAAGGAGATTATTGCTTCGGCAAAACGAAAAGCATCAGATTTTTTGGAAAATGTTAATCGTGAAGTTGAACAGACTATCAAAAGTATTAAAGAAAAGAAAGCGGATAAATCGGTTATAATAAAAGCAAAAAAAACAATAACAAATTTGAAAGAAGTAAGTAGGGTTGAAGAAAGGGAAGAAGAATTACATAAAATAATTATTCCTAAAGTTGGGGATTATGTGAAAATTGTTGATACGACTACAGCCGGTGAAATAATTTCCATTGATAAGAATATAGCACAGATTCTTGCCGGTAATTTAAAAGTAAAAGCGAAAATTTCTCAACTTGAATATGCGGAAAAAAAGAAAACAAAAGAAGTTAATGATGCCTACAGATTTCTCTCTACAGGGTTGCCCAATTCCAGATTGGATATCAGAGGAAATAAGCCGGAGGAAGTTGAATTTGAAGTTGTTAAATTTTTGGATGATGCATACAGCAATGGTTTGGACAAAGTGGAAATAATTCACGGCAAGGGTACGGGGGTACTGAAACAAATGGTTCAAGAAATCCTAAAATCACATACCGGTGTTAAAGATTTTCATTTTGCTAAAATTGAATTGGGCGGAGAAGGAGTAACCATAGTAGAATTAAAAGAGGAATAAATTTGCAATTTAAATTGTAAGTGTTATTCTATTAATTTCCGGCGGCATTCCTACTCTACCCGGAAACCCGATAAATCCCACGCCTGTACTTACGTTTATAACTTGCATCCCATTTTTATAAACACCGCCCCATTCTTTGTATCTCATATTTACCGGGGACCAACGCCACCCCGGAATTTCAATTCCGAATTGTGCTCCGTGTGTATGTCCGGAAAGAGTTAAATCTATATTGGTTTCGGGTAATACTTCGGCCTCCCAGTGTGTGGGGTCGTGAGTAAGTAAAATTTTAAATGCCGAAGTATCTATCTTTTCAATTGCTTTTGTTAAATTTCCGTATTGCGGAAAAGGAGGCAAACCCCAATTTTCAACTCCGATTAGTTCTATTCTACTTTCCCCGATTTGTATCGTTGAATGGGAATTGAGTAAAACGGTAAATCCGAGATTTTGTTCAATCGCAATTAATTTTTGCAAATTCTTTTTTTTCTGAAAGGGAGATTTCCACTTTATATATTCACCGTAATCATGATTACCGAGAATTGAAAATTTTCCGTATTTGGATTTTATTTTTGAAAGTGCGGAAATGAAAGATGTTGTTTCGTCTGCAACATTGTTGACCAAATCGCCCGTAAAAACAACTATATCCGGATTTTGTTTGTTAATTAGTGAAACTACTTCTTCTATTTTATCCGTTTTGTTGTCAAAACTTCCCAGATGAAAATCAGAAAATTGAACAATACGGAAACCGTTAAAATCCTTAGGCAGGTTCGGAAAATGAAGAACGGTTTTACGAACAATGAAATTGTAGCGTCCCCAACCTATTCCGTAAATTAAAGAAGCAAAAGGTAAGCCTGCGGCAATTATTCCTATTTGTGTTAAAAATTGTTTTCGTGTAATACCTTTTAAAGTAGTAGCTTTTTTTCGAGTTGGAAACAGTAAACGTTTTATTGCATGGAATAAATCATCAGTAAAATTAAAAAAGATGAAAACCAATTTTGGGATATAAATTAATAAAAAGGTTCCGCTAAAGTAATGGAAATAGATTAATGATGTTTTAGGATTTGCAGTATCTTTATTTTGCAATAGAATAAAAAGCCAAATGAAAATTGCAACAGGAATACTCCAATAAAAATATGATGAGAATTTTTTATAATTTGCATAAGATTTTGCAAATACTTTTCTTAATCCGTAGTAAGCATATAAATCAACTGCTAAAACTATTATGGCGAAAAAAAAGAATATTGTATAATATGATTGATGCATTTGGAATTACTCCGTATGGAAAGGAATCAATTTTTTCAGTTTGTTATTAAATTGTTTAAGCGGAGTAATTTGCAATTCATTTTTATAATCAAAATATGTTTGCTGAAATGGAAGTTGCAGCCGGCTTATTTTATTATTAATCTTATACATAAATTTTGAAAGCATGATTATTAATAACATGATTATTAATAATTATTGTTTTGAGAGTAATTTGTGCGGGGCATTATTTTTCTTCGTTTTTGATTTTTTTTAACGAATCAATTTCTGCTTTTAGCCTTTTTATCTCTTCCGTTTTTGCTTTCTTTTGTAAGGTTAAACTGTCGGCTTCGTCTTTCTTTTGTTTAGGGTTATTCTGAGTATTTTTACAACTAAAAAGGATTCCGACCAAAAGCAGTATATAAATAATTTTTTTCATTATTGTAAACTTAAGTTAGTTAAATATTAAAATTGTTATTTACATAATAAAACCGAGCATAATATAGATAAAGGTAGTAATTAATCCTCCGAAAAGTGCATAAGGCAATTGGGTTTTAACATGGTCTATATGGTCGCATGCAGAAGCCATAGAAGAAATAATTGTTGTGTCGGAAATAGGGGAGCAGTGGTCTCCGAAAACCCCTCCGCCAAGTGCTGCTGCAATTGTTAAATAGATATTTGCATCAAGAGCTTGAGCCATAGGAATTCCTATAGGAATCATAATTGCAAACGTACCCCAAGATGTTCCGGTAGAAAATGCAATAATGCTTGCAACAACATAAATTATTGCGGGAACAAAACTCGGAGAAATCCATAGTTTGGACACTTCCGCGATATATAAACCAGTGCCTAATTCTTTGGTAACATTGCCTATTGCAAATGCAAGCATCATCAACAGAGCTAAAGGAATTAAACCGCTTATCCCTTTCATTATCAAATCGAAAGATTCTTTAAATGTAAATATTTTCTGTGACGTGTACAGAATAATCCCTACGGTAATTGCAATTAGTACCGAATAAAGAACAGATGTGGAGCCTGAACCTTGTCCGATTGCTTCAAAAATTTTGAGGTACCAAGGTAGTTCCGATATGTTAGGAACATTAGCCCAGCCGGTAAAAACGAGCATTATAGGCATCATCCCTACCATGGTTAAAATAGGTATAATCATATTTCTTCCGCGTGGTGTAACCCCTTTTTTTGTTTCAAGTGAAATTACATCGGAGGAAATCATTGGTGTTGCTCCGTCTCTTAGAACTTTACCCGTAGCGGCAACACGTTCTTCCGCTTTTTTCATTGGTCCAAAATCTTTTTTGGATAGAATTATGAAAAGTACCATTGCAAGGGCAATCATCGGATAAAAATTGAGTGGGAAGGCTTTTACCATTACTTCAAAGGGATTTGCAAATCCCTGTGCCGCAATAAGCCCCATAATATAAGCTCCCCATGCGTTTAACGGAATTAGAATACATGTGGGGGCTGAAATGGAATCGGCAATGTAGGCTAATTTTTCCCGCGGAATTTTCATTTTATCGAATATCGGACGGAAAATTGCTCCGACCGTTAAAACATTAATGCTTGACTCAACAAAAATTAGTACGCCGGTAAGCCATGCCAAAAGTTGTACGATTACACGGCTGTTTCCCGATTTCTTTTTTTCCAGCTTTTCAACAAGAGTGTTAATATTTTTTACAAATCCTTCAACTCCGCCGGAACGCTGAACAAAGGCAATAAGTGCACCGACAAGGGAACTGAACATTATTGTACGGGTATTGCCGCTATCTTTAAAAACATCTACAAGGGCTTGTATTGTTGCAACTGTTCCGGTAAGAGGGTTAAAGTTACTTATAATTACCCAGCCCAACCAAATTCCGAAGGTGAGCGAGATATATACTTGTTTCGTTTTTATTGCTAAAAAAATTGCGATAAGTGGTGGCAAGACCGATAGAAAACTGTAATGCTCCATATAACTCTCGTTATTAAAATTATATTTGATTGCTAAAATTAGAATAATATTGGTTTAAATCAAATAACGGGAAGTCATATTTTATTGTTTATGTGTTAATCAAAACAGAGCAGGCTAAAAGGTAAACCGGTAAAAGTTCAGGTTATCGTTCCGATACTTTTTAAATTGCAATAATTTACGTGCCTCTTAAAATGCCTTTTTTATTCCCATCTGATATTTATTATCCCAATAATTATGTATATTCACAAGTCCGAATTTATATTTTTACTTCGGAACAATGGTCGATTTTATAATTATGTGTTATGAATAAGAATAATAGATTAGTTCTTTTATATCTCTTGATTGTTTCCTTTGTGGGAGTAGGTTTAACGTTTTTAATCAAATACGATTTAAATTCACTTTCATTAAAAAAGTTTAATCTCTTTTATGTAGGTAATTTGCTTCCAGCCATATTTTTTGTTTCTCTTTTTCTACTGATAATCGCACAGTTTTTAAATAAAAATCATATTAAGTCCATACATCAGATTGTTTTGTTTTTGTTGGGAACTACTTTAATAGTGCTATTACTTACGTGTTATTTATCGTTGAAGTACAATGTTAAGTTTCCGAAGGAGTACCTCTTCAATTATCCCTCTCAAAAAGTATTGGAGGGAATACTGCTTTTTGTTGCAACGTTTATACAATTATATTTAGTGGCATTGTTGCTTAATCTTTTTTTTAATAGTGGAATTATTATATATGTAAAATCGTTGATATTGGTTGCGTTTATTTTTTTTATAATATTTACGGCAATTTTCTTTTATACAACCGGAGCAAAATATTCGGCTGATAAAATTAAACCTTCGGGTAATGCAATCGGAATTGTTTTGGGTGCTGCCGTTTGGGCAGATGTGCCAAGTCCTCTGTTTAAGGGAAGAATACGTAAAGCGGCGGAATTGCTTAAAAAGAAGAAAATTGCAAAAATACAATTAACCGGAAGTAATGCCCCGGGAGAAATCAGCGAAGCAAAAGCGGCATATAATTATCTTTTATTGCTTGGAGTGAAAAAACATCTTATAAAAATTGAAGAAAAAACCACCACTACCACGGAACAAATTAAGTATATCAAAAAAAAATTAACGGGGCATAATGTTTTTAATCCCGTTCTGATTATTTCCGACCAATTTCACCTTACCCGGGCATTGGAAATATGTAAATTTTTTGATGTTAAAGCTGTTGGCGTAGCATCCGATTATAAATTGAAATGGGAAACCTTATTGTATTACAGATTGCGGGAGAGTGTTGCTCTAATGCTGTTTTGGTTGTTTGCCGTATAAAAAAGTTAATTATTAATTTGAATAAAGGAAAATAATGAAAAAAAAATCTCAAAGAAGGATTGCAAGAGAAAAAGTATTGCAAGCTCTTTATGCTTATCAAATAAACGGCGAGGGATTATCAATGCATACCGATACAATGATTGCAGATATTCAATCCGAAAACGATAGAACTTTTGCCAGAAAATTAATAGATACTGTTGTTGCAAACAGTAATGAGTTGAACAAAAAAATCGAAGAGAAGGTTTCTAACTGGGAGATTGAAAGGATTGCAATAATTGATAAAATATTGTTACGCATGGGATTGGCCGAGTTGCTTTATTTTAAAGATATTCCTCCGAAAGTTTCGTTGAATGAAGTTATTGATTTGTCTAAAGAATTCAGTTCCGCTAACAGTGGAAAGTTTATTAACGGAATTCTGGATGCGGTGTTAAAAGACTTAAAGAAGAGCGGAAAATTAAACAAAGTAGGCAGAGGACTGATTGATAAAAAACTCTTTTCGGAAAAATAATGGGCAAAACGGAAAGTAAATTTAAAATATTTATTTGGTCGTTATTCGATTTTGCGAATTCATCATATTCAATTGTGGTGGTTACTTTTATTTATGCCGTTTATTTCAAAGATGTTGTTGCCGGAGGTAAACCTATTGGAGATTTGTTTTGGAGTATCGGAATAAGTATATCAATGCTTATCAGTGGAATTATTGCTCCGGTACTTGGAGCTATTGCCGATTATTCTGCCGGCAAAAAACGGTTTTTACTTTTTTTTACTCTCCTCAGTATTATATCTACGGCTCTTTTATATTTTGTTCAAGAAGGAATGCTCTTTTGGGGATTGTTCCTTTTTATTCTTGCAAACATCGGGTTTGAAGCGGGGCTGGTTTTTTATGATTCCTTTTTGCCGGAAATTACAAAACCGAAAAACTACGGAAGAGTAAGCGGATACGGGTTTGCATTGGGCTATCTCGGGTCGCTTGCTTCGTTGGCTCTTGTTATCCCTTTTATAAAAGCTGATATGATTAACGAAACTTTTCCTGTATCCGCTTTTTTCTTTTTTGTTTTTGCAACTCCGTTATTCTTTTTTCTTAAAGATTCAAGGAGAAATGTTCCCGTAAATAGATCATTTGTTGCAATCGGTTTTAAGCGTGTTAGAAATACCATACGTAATTTGCAGAACTATAAAAATCTTGCATTGTTTTTGTTGGCTTTCTTCTTTTATATAGAAGGAGTAAATACCACAATTTTTTTTGCGGGAAATTTTGCCAGAACTTCTCTGCATTTCTCTTTCACCGAGCTTGCACTTTTCTTTTTAATAGTGCAAACCACTGCAATATTGGGTTCAATCCTTTTCGGAATTCTTTCGGATTCTATCGGACAAAAGAAAAGTATAATAATTTCACTCTATATTTGGATTATTACTATGTTTTTAGCATTTATTATCAGTAATGAACATAGTCCTTTTTTGCAAAAAATATCCTTTACTTTTAATTTGGATGTATTGCATTTTCAAGCAAGAAGTTTTTATGTTGTGGGACTTCTTGCCGGAAGTGTAATGGGAGCTACACAATCCGTAAGCCGTAGTTTAATGACTAAACTTACACCTACTGAGAAAAAAACGGAATTTTTCGGCTTTTATTCGCTCTTCGGAAAAAGTTCCGCAATTATCGGCCCACTAGTTTTCGGAATTATCAGTTATGTTACCGGAAGTCAATCGTATGCAATTTTATCAATAAGTTTATTTTTTATTGTAGGACTTATTGCATTAAGATTTGTTAAAGATTAGATAATGGAACCACTAAATTTAATCCTCACCAAAGTAATAAATTATACGCTTCAATTATATTAAATACAACATTTCTCAGATGCACTCTGTGCGGCATTACGGCAGAATAACAGCAAAGCAAATTTCCTTAAAGACAAATGCTATCAAAAATTATGTTTCCCGAAAAAAAAGTAATACTACTCAAAATTTTTATTATTAAAAATAATTTAGTTATTTAAAAAAAATTTTCTAACTTTATAGTCCCTCTTTTTGAGAGGATGTTATTTGTTGTGTTATAATAATTTATTTAGTCATTATTTTTTACTGTATGAAGACAAAATTACTCCTTTTATTTATAACCTTATTCCTTTCCTTTCCGTCGGAACATGATGGGCAGAATACCGGACTTTATAAGATTACAAAGGATAATAATTCGCACTATACCAAAGTCGGTAATATCGGAATAACCGTTACCAATTTTGGTACTCAAGGGCACGGTTTCGGGCTTTGGCCTGAGCAGCCAAGTTGCGAATATCCTTTGGGAAGCGGTATAGAGCATTTGTTTGACGGCGGGCTATGGATAGGTGCTTATATAAGTAATAGCGAGAGTATGGAAGATAAAGTTGCTGGGCCTTTTGTTTCTACAGGTGCAGTTGATGCTTCTTCAGTAAGTAATAGAGGGGGCGGATTTGAATATACAAATGCTCCCGAATCTACGGTAAAAGAAAAATCCTCACTAATAACTTCCAAATATTATTCTCCCGATGCTGTTTCGCATCAAGATTTATGTATGGATTACACCGATTCCAACAGAACTTTGAATAACGGCGAATTAATTGTTGACCACGAACCGCTTGGTGTTGTTATACACCAGGAATGCTATGCTTGGAACTATCCTTTTGCAGACTTTTTTGTGATTTTTAATTATTGGATAAAAAACAGTTCGGATAAATATTTGGATTCGGTTTACATCGGATTGTGGAATGATACCGTTGTAAGAAATACAAATATTACATCACCCAGAACCGGTGCTTCATTTTATAATAAGGGCGGTAACGGTTATAACGATTCATTAAAACTTGCTTACGAATTTGATGCAACGGGCGACGTGGGATTTACGGATTCCTACATCGGTATTCAATTTCTCGGTTCTTCCGTATTTATGGATAGTGCAAACTTTGTTTCGTGGCAATTCAGGAATACAAGCGACCCCAAATATTTTGCCCCGCAGTTAGACCATCAACGTTATGCAAAAATGACCGGATTTTTTGCCGAAGGTGTTCGGTTTAACGAAGGAATAGCAACGGAAATTAGAAAACCGAGCAACCGTTCCATGCTACTTACTGCAGGCCCTTATGCTTCAATTGCTCCGGGAGATTCCATTAATGTTGTTTTTGCTTTTGTTGCAGCCAAAAAATACGGATACGATGACCCTGCCCTGGATACAAAACTTCAGAAAACAAATCTATACAACAATGCAGGCTGGGCAATACGTGCCTACAACGGCGAAGACAGAAACGGCAATAATATTTTAGACCCCGGTGAAGACCTTGACGGCAACGGAAAAATTACCCGTTATATTTTGCCTGCACCACCCCTTTCCCCAATAATTAAAGTTATTCCCGAAAGCCAAAAGGTTACAATCTATTGGGATAAGAGAGCGGAAAATTCCGTTGACCCTATTTCCGGTGTAAAAGATTTTGAGGGGTATAAAATTTATCGTACCAATGTGGGATTTGATTTGACATCGTCTCAAAATATTTTAGAATCTTTAACGCTTGCAGCCGAGTTTGACAGCGTTGGGAATGATGTAGGATATAATACCGGATTTTCAGCTATTGAGTTGTCTGAACCGGTTACGTTCGAAGACGATACAACAAAATATTATTACAAGTTTGAATTTACAAATCTGTTGAACGGTTGGCAGTACTTATATTCTGTTACGGCTTTTGACCAAGGGGATAAAAAAAATAATCTCGGTTCGTTGGAATCGAGCCGTTTGGCGGGAATTAACAGAGTTTTACCCGGTACACCCGCAACAAGTGATGACGATGCGGAGATAGGAGTTTACCCTAACCCTTATTATGCCAAGGCAATATGGGATGGAGGTTACGAGCGATTACGAAAAATATATTTTTATAATCTCCCCGCTGAATGTGAAATTACAATTTATACTTTGTCCGGAGATATTGTTAAACGGATTTATCATACAGGGGAGAGCAACGGTTCCAATATCAGATGGTTCGAAACTTTTGCTTCCGACGGCACACAAAAAATGTCCGGCGGTGAAGAACCTTGGAATTTAATTAGCGACCATGACCAAGCCATTGCAACGGGAATGTATCTTTTTAGCGTTAAAGATTTAAGTAACGATAAGATTAAAGTTGGGAAATTTTTAATTATTAAGTAAGACGAGGAAGAAATGAAAAAGAGTTATCTGTTTATTCTTTTAACAATATTATTTTTTACAAACAGTTTGTTTGCACAATATCAAGAAGTATCAATAAAAGATATACAATTCCAGCCCGCCGATTCTTTATTGGCTTACGGTAAAAAGCACAGCGAACCCAAACCCCCATTGGCAGTTTCCGGCGATACTGTTATTGTTAGCGGTGTTGTAATGTGTTCGGCCTACGAAGGAGCTAACCCGGATAGTACAAAAATGCTTCATGCCGGCGCCGCTGCTATTTATTTGCAAGACCCTAATAACAGAGATTGGTCAGGAATTTTAGTAAGAGACCCCGATGCTTCCGATGCTTTTGCTCTCTTGGATACTGGATTGGTTATTAAATTCAAAGCGGTTGTTAATGAATATTTTACAACTACTCAGTTAAATACTATCGATTTCCAAGCGTCGGATATTCAAGGACAAGTTTCACGCCCGAAACCGGTATTACTTACATTAGATTCCTTGGTAGAAAGGGGAACAGGTAATCCTAAATTTTTAGCTGAAAAATGGGAAGGGGTTTATGTTGAAATAAAAAATGTTACGTCAACCGACCCTGCTTATATAGGATACAATACATTTAGAATTTTTGATGATAACAATTCTATAATAGTTGTTGGAAATAATTCGGATTATTTCAGAAGAACAAAAGCCCCGTTACCCGGAACCAAAATAGAAAGTATTAGAGGGTTTATTGAAACCAGAACAAATATTGAGGGAGGCTGGTTTATTATTAATCCCGTTTATCCCGATGACATAAAATACGGTGAAGTATTCCCTCCGAATATTTCCGAAATTACACGTGATAAAATTGAAGTAAAATATGGTGATGCGGTAACTGTTTCAGCTAAAATAAAAGATAAAGACGGTACCGTTGCTTCCGCTCAAATTGTTTATGATGTTAACGGTGTTGCTCAAACTCCTGTTGAGATGGCTGCTACCGATTCCATTTGGAGCGGTGTTATTCCAGCACAAAACGATTCTTCTCTTGTTTCCTTTTTTATCAAGGCGTTTGATGACCAAGGAAACGTTACAAACGCACCTAACGATACTGTAAAAAGTAAATATTTTTATTTTGTATTAAACAGACCTTTAACAATCAAAGATGTACAATTATCACCGTTCGGAAGTGGTTACAGTGCTTATAATCATTATGAAGTTACTGTGGAAGGTGTAATTACAGCAGATACTTCCGATATACCCGGCGACGGTAGAAACGGAGCCAAAGTATATGTACAAGACGGTTCCGGTGCATGGAGAGGTGTTTTGCTTTTCGGAACGGAAACCCAAAATGTAAAGCGAGGCGACAAAGTTTCCGTTAAAGGTATTGTTAACGAAACATACGGGGTAACCAGAATTGGTAATTTGGATGCCGGTGCCAAAATTACTCTATTGCAAAGCGGAGTTGATATTCCTGCTGCTACTGAAGTATTAACGGCAATTATAGGCAGCGGTGGCGTGGACGCTGAAGCCTACGAGAGTGTTTTAATCAAATATACCAATGTTAAAGTGGTTGATGATAATGCCGACGGCGATAGCGGTCCTGACCAAGGAACCGGAGGAAGCAGAAATCACGGAGAAATGCTTGTTGCAGACGGCTCGGGCGTGGGAACCAGAGTGGAATTACAAGACGGTGGTAACGATTATCACAATTTTTGGGATGCCTCTTTGGAAAATCAACCGATAAAAATTATTCAAGGTTCCGATTTTGATGAAATTATTGGTGTTCTCTTCTATTCTTATGGTAATTATAAATTAATCCCAAGAAAAAATGATGATTTTGTTGGTTATACAGATGTGGATAATGAAGTTGCACTACCGGAGATTTATTCGCTCTCGCAAAATTATCCTAATCCTTTTAATCCTACAACGGTTATTCAATATTCATTACCTGAAGTTTCAAATGTGAAATTACGTGTTTACGATATGTTGGGTAGAGAAGTTGCCACTCTTGTTAATAAAGAACAAACGGCAGGTGTTTACAATGTTCAATTTAATGCTGCCAATTTATCCAGTGGTGTTTATTTCTACAGAATTGAAGCAGGTAATTTTGTTGCATCCAAAAAATTATTATTGTTAAAATAAAATATTGTAACTTAAATTGAGAGATAAAAGGGGATTGGCACTATAGTTTTAAAATGAAAAAAACACTGTTAAATATTGTAATTGTCGTGTTTCTGTTATTAGCGGTATATTCTTGCATAGAGCAACCGAATAACCCTGTTAAGGAAAACAAACCGCCCGAAACCAATGTAGCACTTTTTCCCGATAATGTTGAAAATATTAATCAACAAAAAAGTCGTTTGGAAGTTCATTGGTGGGGCGAGGACCCTGACGGTATAATTCTCGGTTATTACTTTCGGTGGGTAGGATTAAGCAAACAATGGAATTTCACTACGACAAACGATAGCCTTTTTTCACTCCCTATCGGTTCCGCCGATACTACATACGAATTTGAAGTTATGGCGGTTGATGTTCAAGGAAATCATAAGTACGATAATTCGGTTATTTGGAACGGTGAAGATATCGGACCGGAACCGTTTATTGATAATAACAATAACGGACAATGGGACGAAGGAGAATTTTATTACGATATAGGAATGATTGATCCTACACCGGCTACAATGAAATTCCCAATTAAAAATACCGCTCCCGAAGTTGAGTGGAGAAAAGAAAGTATTATCCCTGAGGAAACTCTTCCCGTAATAACTGTAGCTTGGAATGCCACCGATTTGGACGGTAACGGCTCAATCGTAAGTATTGATTTGGCTATTAACGATATGAACAATGCGGTAAAACTTCCCGGCAATACCCGTTTGGTTACTTTGCGAGTTACCGATACGCATTCACAAAACCCCGAGATGGAAATATTAATTAACGGCTCGGAAGAAAAAATATTCGATAAAAAGTTATCCGGCTTAAAACTAAATGATTTTAATCGACTATATATTAAAGCCACGGATATTTCCGGTTCCTCTTCCGAAATAATTTCCCTCCCAGATACGGGCAGAACTTGGTTTGTTAAAAAAGTAAAAGGGGAATTGCTTATTATTGATGACTTTGAAAGCGGTGATGATGCCGGAGTTTTTTACGATAGTCTTTTTTCTTCCATTGATAACGGTAACTTTGCAAATAAATTCGATGTATTCGATATCGAAAAAACAAAATTGCCGTATCAAACCATTACGTTTTATCAAACAATGAAATTGTATAAATTTATTTATTGGTATGCCGATGCTACCCCTTCGTTAGATTTAGCAAGTGCGGTTACACAAAACTATCTTATCGGCGGCGGGAAAATAGCTTATTCGCTTACATTGCAACCGGCGGGAACTTCTTTCCCATACGATTTGGCAACTTTGCAAAGCTTTTTACCTATCGAAAGTTTTGACGAGGGAACGTTGAACTTTATGTTCCCGGGTGCAGACGTGTTGCCACTTACCGGTTTTGAGGATTATCCTCAACTTAAAACTGCTTCTACAATAGGATATGTTAACACCTTTATTCCCCGTACGGCAAAAGGGATACATAACCTTTCGGCAAAGCAGATTAAAGGAATAATTTCTATGATTACCGATGATAAAACTTTGTTTTTTATCGGGTTGCCATTGCATCAAATAAATAAAATAGACGGTTCCGTTAAAACGTTGGTAGAGAAAGTATTTATAGAGGAATTCGGGATGTAAAATGAAAAAGATGATTGCATACATATTGCTCCTTTTTACATCCGTGCTTTTTGCACAAACCGGAAAACTTGCGGGAACTGTTGTAGATAAATCAAATTCCAATACCCCGTTGCCCGGTGTTAATTTGCTTTTGGAGGGAACTTACTACGGAGCTGCCACTGATTTTGACGGGAAGTATGAAATTAAAAACATTTCTCCGGGAACTTACACCGTTTCGGTCTCCTTTATCGGTTATAAAGCAATGAAATTTACCGGTATTGTGATTGAACCGAACAGAACTACAAGACTTGATATAAAGATGGAGGAAACTTCTCTTACAATCGGACAGGATGTTGTTATTGTCGGTGAAAAACCTATGCTTGATGTTGAAGATACGCAAAGCAAATCCACAATTTCCAAAAAGGATATTGAAAATGCCGTAATCGAAAATATTAAGGATGTTGTTACACAACAAGCCGGTGTTGTTAAATCTGATAACGAAATTCATATTCGCGGCGGGCGTTCCTACGAAAGTGCTTATCTGTTGGACGGTGTTTCCGTGCAAGACCCTCTTGCCGGTACCGGTTTTGGTTTGGAAATGAGCGCCAATTCCATTGAAGAGGTAGAAGTTATTACCGGAGGGTTTAATGCCGAATACGGACAAGCAACTTCGGGTATTGTTAATGTAAAAACAAGAGAAGGACGAGAAAAATATTCCGGATATGTTGCTTATAAGCGCGATAACTTCGGAAACGGTGAAACTTCGAACCATGTTTTTAATGTTGAAATTTTAGAAGCCAATTTTTCCGGTCCCGAACCGATTACCAAGTATTTGCTACCCGCCTTGGGTGTGGAAATTCCCGGGCAACTTACTTTTTTCGGTTCTTTTTATATGGGACTTACCGACGGAATTACACAAGGGTATTATAAACCTACTGCAAAACAACTTTATTCTTCAACTTTCGGCGGAACTACTTTTGCACCTAAGGCATCCAACACTTGGTTTTGGATGGGTAAATTAACTTATGCCGTTTCACCTACAAAAAAATTAAGATACTCATACAATCAATCTGTTAATATTAATCAAAATTCACAGTCGCTTCAATCAAATTTGGAATATGTGGAACCGAGCCCGGGATATCAATATACTTTTCAAAACATTTTGGATAGTGCAAATACATTTACTCATCAAAATTATTTTCACAGTATTACTTGGACTCACACGTTGAATCAAAAAACATTTTACGAATTGAAAGTAAATAAATTCTTTTCAAATTTACGTGCCGATGCAAATGGTAAATATTATTACGATTATACCGAGCGTAAAGATATTGTAACATTTCCGATTGAGTATTATAATTTGGATAGAGATACCATCGGGGTAATTCCCGGAGATGGATTTTGGGATGTGGGTAACCCTACAACTTGGCGCGACCATTACATTGACGAATGGTCCTTTAAAGGTGATTTAACAAGTTTTTTTGATGAAAAAAATAAATTTAAAGCCGGTTTCAATGTTTCGTTTCAAGAAATGCAAGTTGTTGATATTTATAAACCGTGGATTGGAGAGTTGGGGTTGAATAACGATATTTATAAAGTATTTCCTACTGTCGGAGCTTTTTATGCTCAAGATAATATCAATTTTAGCGGAATGATTCTGAATTTCGGCTTACGTTTGGATTATTGGTTCCCCGGTAAATATGTTGATGATGCCGTTAACAATCCCGATGTTGTTACTATTCCCGACCAGATTAGAAATGATTATTACGAAGATTCTTACCCATGGTTCGGTAATCGCAGATTTAAAATGCGGCTCTCTCCGCGTCTCGGGATTTCTCATCCGGTTTCCGATTTTCAAACTCTCTTTTTTTCGTACGGTCATTTCAGTAAGTGGCCTCGTCCGGAATATGTTTATGCAAAACTTTCTCCTTCTAATGCTCAATCGTCATTTCAAAAATTCGGTAATCCTAACCTTAACCCCGAAACAACTGTTGCTTACGAGTTGGGAATTAAAACACAATTTACAACTAACGACGTTTTAACGGTTACCGCATATTACAAAGATATTTTTGATTACGTAAGTACCAGAACTGCTAAAATTCAATCCGCACGTTTTACGAGCCAGTCCTTTATTACATACGCCAATTTGGATTATGCACGCTCACGCGGTATTGAAGTTGAATATAAAAAACGAATAGGGAAATGGTTCTCGGGAATTTTTTCCTTTTCTTATGCAACAATTACGGGTAAATCTTCTTCTGCTGACGAAGGTGTTCTAATTATGCGGGGCGATTTGCAAGAGTCAATTAAAGAGACATATATGAGATGGGACAGACCCATTACCTCTTTTGTTACGTTAAATTTTTATGTGCGTAAAGGTGAACCTCTTTTCGGATTTGCTCCGGGAATTTTAGATGATTATAATTTTTATCTCAGGTTTTTCTACGAATCCGGCAAGAGATATACTCCGTATGTTTTTACAGGGCAATATGATATTGACGGAAGGCCTGAATATGCATACGACAGAAATAACCGTAACGGTGCTATAGGAGCCGATTGGTTTTGGATAGATTTGAATTTTGAAAAATCTTTTAATATAGGTAAAACGGAATTATCCTTTATTGTTGAAGTTAACAATTTACTTGATTGGAAAAATACCGCCATTGTAAATCCGGTAACGGGTAAAGCCTATGAATACGGTGACCCTACTCCGTCAACTTGGAATGACCCTAAATATCCCGATTTGCAGGCACCCATTAATCCTTATCCTTATAATCCGGCAAGATACTTAACAAGAAGAAATATAAAATTAGGTCTGAGTTTTAAATTTTAATAAAATAAATGCTTAAAAAATTAATATACATATTGTTCTTTATTATTACGATAAAAAGTAATGCACAATTATTCCCTACACTCGGAGGGCAGCGTGCAGGAATATCGTCTTTGCAATTTCTTAAAATAGGCGTAGGCGGCAGAGCTACCGCAATGGGCGATGCCTTTATTGCAATTGCCGATGATGCCTCGGCGCTATATTGGAACCCCGCGGGATTGGTTTTTGCCAAACAGAATGAAATAATGTTCTCACATAATGCTTGGGTTGTAGATATTAGCCAGGAGTTTGTCGGAGGATTTTATAAAATTTCCAATAATGATGTTGTCGGTATTTCCGTTATATCGTTACATATGGATAATATGAAAGTTACCGATGAGTTTAATCCGTTTGGTAACGGACAATATTTTGCATATGGCGATGTTGCAATTGCAGCAACTTATTCCAAAAGAATGACAGATCAATTCAGCGTTGGAGTAACTTTAAGGTATGTGGAAGAAACACTAGATAAATTGAAAATGCGCGGTGTGCTGGTTGATTTCGGTACACTTTATTGGACGGGGTTGGGAACTTCCCGTTTTGCCGTTTCAATTACCAATTTCGGAAACGAACTTGCTCCTGACGGCGAAATTACATTGTGGGGCGGAAAAAAACAATCCGAGTGGCAATCGTTTTCGCCACCTACAATGTTTAGAATAGGGTTTGCTCTTGAACCGTGGCAAAATGAAAATAACAGAGTTACCGCTTCAATACAACTAAATCATCCGAACGATAACAGCGAAAATGTTTCAATTGGTGCTGAATATTCCTACAACGAAATTGTTAAATTGCGTTGCGGATATAAAATTAATGTAGACGAGCAGAATTTTACAGCAGGTGCCGGTGTTAATCTTCCGCTTGGCATAGGTAATGTTTCGGTTGATTACGGTTACGCCGCATTTTCACGCCTCGGTGCCACTCATAGATTTTCAATCATATTAGGTTTATATTGATGAGAAAAGTTTTTTCTAAAATATTGCTTGTTGTTTTAACAGTTTCTCTCTTTAATTGTGTAGAAAAATTCAACGCTCCGGATAATTCCCCAAAAGACGGGGATTCGAATATAGGGGATACGCTTTACGTTAAGCTTTCACCTGATTGGACAGGATTTAACAGACCGCAAGATATAATAATTGGAAAAGAAACTTTTATTTATGTTGCTGATACCGATAACGACAGAATTGTAGTTATGAATTTGGCAGGACACAAAATGGGAGAACGTTCAATTAAAAAACCCGTTGCAATTGCCCAAGATTTTCAACTTAATTTAATTGTCTGTGCCAGGTTCGATACTTTGATAAATGGTAATAATACAACATACAGTGCCGTTTTTAAATTGGATATGGTTGCCGCACAACACCATATCGAAAATGCTCCCATAACCAGAATTTTACCAAAAACTTCTTTCGATTTTCAGAGACCTGACAGAGAATTTACAGGCGTTGCAACATTTTTTGATAACGGTTTTTTAATTGCTCGCAGAGGTCCGGGTAATGCCACATTAATTGATCCGGATAACTCAATACTTCTTTTCCGAAAAAAAGAATTAAGCAACGGGAACAAAGTTGATACTTTAATCGGACGTGTGCCTTTACTTTCTCCTCTCGGTACGGGGTTGATGTCAGCCAATAATATTAGTTCTTTAACATCGTTCAACGGTAATAAATATGATATTATTATTACACTTACCGGAGAAAACAGTTTTAAAACCCAAGTGCTTCAATATATAACCACCGAAGATTTTACCGGATATCAAAATAAAATTCCTCCTTTTGTTACAGATTTAATGACCGTAGCAAAGTTTGAACAACCCGAAGGGACTGCAATGGATATTTACAACAATATTTTTGTTGCAGATGCCGCAAAGGATTCAATCTTTAAGTTCAATTCATTCGGGGATGAAATGGAATCTTTCGGCGGTCCCGAAATTTTTAATTCCCCTCATGCCGTTGCATACTTCAATAAAACTTTATATGTAGCAGATACGGATAATAACCGTATATTAAGATTTGTACTTTCAACAGATATTGATTAGGCAAACTGAAATATTTAACTTTTCATAGAATTAAGGATTAAAATGAAAAAGGTTTTTTATTTATTACTATTTATAAATACGTTTGTTTTTGCTCAATCGGCTCTGCCTATTGCAAGCGTTCGTGCCAACAATTCCAACGGTGAACCGGTAATGAGCGGGCAAACCGTTACGATAAAAGGGGTGGTAACCGCAAGTAATCATTTTGGAAACAGCGGTCCCGCTGCCATGCAAGATAGTTCTGCTGGTATTAGTGTTTACGGTTCCGGATTTGCAAATCAAGTAAAAGTAGGGGATTCCGTTATTGTTACCTCTTCTGTTACACATTACCATGGGCTAACGCAATTAAGTTTCGGTACCGGTTCTACGGTTTCCGTGCTTTCATCCGATAATAATATTGAACCGCAAATTGTTACCCTTCTCGATATTGCTAATCAGCAATGGAACGGTGTTGAAATTTATGAAAGTAAGTTAGTGAAAGTGAAAAATGTTTCCATTAACGGAAGCGGGAATTTTGAAGGGAATAAAAATTACACAATTTCGGATGATACGGGAACATTATCCTTGCGGATTGACAGAGATGTGTCTTCTTTGGTTGGTTCCCCGATTCCTTCCGGCAAAGTGGATTTAATAGGGATTGCCAGCCAGTATAAATATTCTTCTCCATATAATAGTGGTTACCAAATTATCCCGAGAAGCATTAATGATATTGTTTCCGACGATGTACCTGTAATTCTTACTCCGGTAATACCTGCGGATATTACAACAAATTCTTTTACCGTATATTTTAAAACTGTCAGAAAAGGAAACAGCGAAGTAGTTTACGGTAAAACAGATGCTTTGGAGTTGGGCTCGGTAATTATCGATGATGATACAACCGAACATAAAGTTACGGTTTCCGGTCTTGATGAATACACAAAATATTATTTTATGGTTGCTTCTACAAACAAAGTGGGAACAAGTGAAAGTGAAGTCCAAACTGTATTTACCGCATCATCCAACCCCCAAACGGGAACAATTAATGTTTATTTTAATTCAGATGTTGATACAACGGTAGCCATTAAAGGGAACGCTGCAAACGGGAATGTGAATTTTGCACAAAAAGTAATTAACAGAATTAATCAGGCCTCTTATTCAATTGATATTGCTTTGTACAGTTTTGAAGGATTAACGGATGTGGAAAATGCCATTATTGCCGCAAAAAATCGTGGTGTTAAAATTCGTTTTGTTTACGAAAACAGAGCAATTCAATCCGGTGCCGCAGCATTACTTAATGCCGGAATTTTGATGAACCAAAAGCCGGATAATTCCGGAATTATGCATAACAAGTTTGCAGTTTTTGATGCAAGAGATAATAACCCTTCAAATGATTGGGTTTGGACAGGCTCTTGGAATTGGACTACGAGAGAATTGGATTGGCTGAATAACGTGATTGAGATAAATGACCCCTCACTGGCGGAAACATATACTAAGGAATTTGAAGAGATGTGGGGGAGTAGCACCGATGTTCCTGATTCGGCAAAAGCTAGATTCGGTAAATATAAAACCGATAATACAACACATTCATTTAATATCGGAGGCATCCGGTTCGAGTCATATTTTAGTCCGTCCGACCAAACGGAAACCCACATTGTAAATTCTATTATGTCAGCTGATAGTTCCGTCTATTTTGCTTTGCTTGCTTTTACCAGCAACTCTATTTACGATGCAATTGAAACACGGCACAATAATTATTATATGAATGACGGCAGAGGTGTTATTGCCGATGCAAATTTAAACGGCTCTGATTTTGACAAATTAGTTCAATTGTTTCCTAATGAAATCTTTGATCAAACCACCGGACATAAATTGCACAATAAGTTCGGAATTGTTGATGCCGCTTATGTAACTTCCGATCCTATTGTTATTACCGGTTCCCATAATTGGTCGAATGCCGCAAATACCAGAAATGACGAAAATACATTAATTATCCATGACCCGTATATTGCAAATCAGTATATGCAAGCTTTCAAAGCAATTTATAATTCTGCCGGCGGGCAATCGGATTTTGATGTGCCTGTAATTATTTCCGTAAAAGACGAGGATGTTGCCCCCCATTATTTTACATTAAAGCAAAATTATCCTAATCCGTTTAACCCTACTACCACAATAAATTATTCTATTGCGGCAACAAACTCACAAAACGTTACACCGGTAACATTAATAATTTACGATGTGCTTGGCAGAGAGGTTGCAACCTTGGTAAATAAAGAACAAAAGCCGGGTAATTATTCGGTTAAATTCGATGCTTCAAATTTGGGATCGGGAATTTATTTTTACAGATTATCATCAGCAGGTTTTGTTTCCGTTAAAAAGATGACATTACTTAAATAATGTCATCTTTTTAAACGGATTTGAAATCAAGTTTATTGAAGTAATTGAGTAATATTTGTGTTTGAAGAGTTATCTGTTCTTTTTCCTTTAATAAATTTTCCGTTTAAATCCGTTCCCGTTATGTCGGTTGATAATTCCATTTTTGTAGTTGTTTCGGAATAAGTAATTAAGCCTATGGTTTTGTTAAATTTTACATTTCCACTACCGGATATAATAGGGTCGTAGAAATAAAAGTTCATTCCTTTTTCACTTGCAGTATGATTGCCCCTCCAATTTGTTGAAAGAGCCGCGTTAATAACAATTACGGAATCCTTATTTCTTTTCACGATATCTGCAATTGTGTATGTAACAACATTTTCAATTTGAAAAGAGGCCAATTGAGATAAATAATTCTCATTCCATGTTGAATTTATGCTTACTTTTTTATCTGGAAATTTTTGAAAAATTTGTTTTGCAAGTGGGCGTAAAGCAACATCAATAAAATTCTTTGCCAATTCTTTTTTCTGATTTGATGTCATTTTCGTACCGGTTTCTTGTATGGAAATGAGTTCATCCGTCATTTTTTTTGTATTATACAATTTTAATATTTCGCCGGTTTTATCAATATCTATTGAGAAACTTTTCTTTTTTATTGCTTCGTATTGTGCAAAAATTAAACGTTCCTGTGTACTTTGTATATATTTTGAATCGTAATTAATTTTTTGACCATTAATATTACCTGTTGCTTTTATAGATTCCACGTAAAAATTTAATTTGATTTTACCTGTATCCGATACTTCTATTGTTTTTACGGAAATTATATATTCAACTTTCTGAGATGCTTCGCTTCTTATTGTAGAGTCGGCAATTAATTCCTGATAGTTATTAGATGTGGTAACAATTTTATATCGTATTTTTTTACCACTGTGTAGATTATATTTTAAAAAAAATTCACCTCCAGTTTGTGGAGTAAGAATTTTATTATTAATAGCTTGAACATTTTGCTCCGGACTGTTATTATCGGTTTTGTTTTTAACGGAGCATGAAGTAAAAATTAAAACCAATAATATGAATATAACCCGGACGGATTTTAATTTCATAATTTCCTCTTAATTATACAATAAATATTTTTTCCTCAATTTTTTAAATTTTCTCAACTCACGTTTCCAGGTAGCAAATATCCTTTCGGGAGGGGCATTTTTTAGTAACAATTTGGAAAGAGTAGTGCTTCCGTATAGTTTATCCAACCAATTATCGCGCAATTTAAATTTATCGGGATAAAGATTATGAATGGAATACAGAACCTCAATTCCAAATTTCAATGGGGAAAATTTCTTTTTGTTAATAACTTTTATTTTTGCACCATGACACATAATTCCTTTATATTTAGGAGTTGTTGACATGTTTGGTATGGAATGCGGGATAAAGTTTGCACCTTGTAATTCAATTCCCGTATGTTCAAAATAATCTAACTCACTCAATAAATCACGTGTATTGATGTATGGAGCACCAAAAGTTAGGAAAGGAGAATAAGTTCCGCGTCCTTCGGAAACATTTACTCCTTCCAACAAGCACATTCCCGGGTATACAATAGCCGTTTCCAAATTCGGCATGTTCGGTGACGGAGCAACCCACGGAAGATTACAATCATCAAAAAAGTATCTTCTTTTCCAGCCTTTCATTTTAATTATGTGTAAATCGGCTTTTAAATTGTTTCCCAGCCATCCTTCGTTATTAAACATTAAAGCAAGTTCACCTATTGTCATTCCGTGTCGGATAGGAATAGGTGCTATTGCAACAAAGGACTTGAATTCCTTCTTTCTTATAGGACCATCAATAGAAACACCGTTTATCGGGTTCGGTCTGTCTAATACAATTAAAGGAATTTTGTGCTCAGCCGCAGAAATCATTACATTGTAGAGTGTTGAGATATAGGTATAATATCGTGCTCCAATATCTTGAATATCGAAAATGAGAATATCAATATCTTTTAACATTTCATCTGTCGGACGTTTGATTTTGCCGTATAGAGAATAAATCGGGAGTCCGGTTTTTGAATCAATTCCGTTTGCAATCGAATGTCCGTCGGGAGCATTCCCTCGTATTCCGTGCTCCGGTCCGAATAAAGCTGAAATTTTCACTTCATTTAATGAAAAGAGAGTATCTACCAAATGTACTTTGTTTTTAAGTATGGCGGAATGATTTGTAACAATTCCCAAACGTCTATTTTTAATTAAGCTAAGGCTATCGGATAATAATATCTCTGCTCCTACTGTAACTTTTATTTCTTGAGCTAAAATATTATTAGTTGATAGATAACTTGTTGAAAACAAAGCGATTAGTGCTATTTTGATAAGAGTCTGCATCGGTATAAAAATAATTATTAAATAATAGTGAACAATTTATCAAATATAAGTAAATCCGATAATTGATAAAAGACCAATTTCATTTTTATATTTATTTCTCATATAACCGTGTTCAGCACAAAAGGAAAATTCAGATGTTATCGGTATAACAAGTCTATTAGGAATAATGCTATAGTAAGAATAATCAAGAACATAAGAGGTAAAGTTTCACGTGGGCAATATTACAATGAGAACAAGTTTTTTATAAATTCGTGTTTAGGTGTAATTTGAACAATTAGGAAAAGGTCAGTCAAAGGGAAATGGTAATTTGTATTTGGTGCAAATAATGTATTAGGTGAAGAGATATAAAATATAGAACCGTCAAGATTAAACATCCCGAAACATTTCGGGATGTTTAATGGAAAAAATTAATCGCTATAATTTTCCAGCAACTCTTTTCTTGAAAAGAAATGAGCAATTTCAATTGCTGCATTTTCGTCAGAATCCGAGCCGTGAATAATGTTTTGCTCAATTGATTCCGCATACATTTTTCTGATTGTTCCTTCTTCGGCATCTTCGGGGTTTGTTGCACCAATCAGTTTTCTGAAATCCGCAACGGCATTTTCTTTTTCGAGTGCAATCGGAACCACCGGCCCTGAAGTCATATAAGCCAATAAATCATTAAAGAATGGACGTTCTTTATGGATTTCGTAAAATCCGCCGGCAGATTCATTTGTTAAACGTGTCATTTTCATTGCTTTAATTTTAAAACCGGCTTTTGTAATTTTTGTAATTACTTCTCCAACTAAATTTTTGCGTACGCAATCCGGTTTTAGGATTGCAAGAGTTCTGTTTGTCATTTTTTATTCCTTACTAATTAAAAAATTTCAATTTATCGTAAAAAAATTGAAAAGGCACTTAATTAGTTCGAACTAAGAAAGTGCCTTTTCAGATTAAACACTAATCATTAAGCAACAATTTATTTTTTGCTGTCAAGAGCTTTTTTCATTGTAATACCGATTTCGGCAGGGGATTCTACCACATGAATACCTGCACGTTTCATTGCTTTCATTTTTGCATCGGCTGTACCTTTACCGCCGGAAATAATTGCGCCTGCATGTCCCATACGGCGTCCCGGAGGAGCGGTTCTACCGGCAATAAAACCGACTACCGGTTTTTTTACATTCTTTTTGATGTATGCCGCGGCTTCTTCTTCAGCACTTCCGCCTATTTCACCAATC